>JBEIVK010000317.1:0-4988 GCA_040373935.1 Alphaproteobacteria bacterium | reverse complement strand
GCCGGAGGCGGCGGCCCGTAGGGCCGGTGCGGCGCGGCAGCGCCGCACGGAGCGGCGGCGCCGCGACCCGCCGGAGAGACGGGGTGCCGGGCGAAGCCCGGCAGGCGCCCGTCAGGCCTCGGTGCCGATCTCGAGCTCTTCGTCGTCGCGGCGGCCGAGGAACTGGGCGAGGATGCTGCCGCGGATGCCGGATTGGTCGCGCAGGCGGGTGAGCGCCTCGCGCTCGATCTGGCGGACGCGCTCGCGGGAGAGACCCATCTCCTTGCCGACCTCGGAGAGCGTGCGGAACTCGCCGTCGTCGAGGCCGTAGCGGCGGGTGAGGACGAAGCGCTGGCGCTCCGAGAGGAGGCCCTCGAAGGCGGCCTGCATGCGGCCGAGCTCTTGGGTGTTGATGGCCTCGAGGTCGGGCTGGGGCGCCTCCTCGTCGGAGAGGAAGCGGTCGAGGGGGCGCGGGCGCGGGCCGTCGTCGACGGGCTGCTCGAGGGAGATGGTGTTGCCCTGGGAGAGCAGCAGCTCGGCGCGCTCCTTGTCGATGCCCACTTCTTCGGCGAGGTCGGCGGTGGTGTACTCAATGCCGATGGACTCGAAGCGCTTCATGGCCTTGCGGAGGTTGCGCGTTTGTTCGACGGCGCAGCCGGGGAGGCGCACGGGGCGGCCCGTGTGGTCGATGGCGCGGGTCATCTGGGCGCGCACCCACCAGCGGGCATACGTGGAGAAGCGGATGCCGCGATCCGGGTCGAAGCGCTTGGCGGCGCGGAGCAGGCCGATGTAGCCCTCCTGGACGAGGTCTTCTTCGTCCATGAAGGGGCCGGCGAGCTTGCGGGCCTCGCCGTGGGCGATGCGGCGGCCGGACATCGCGAGGCGCCAGCGGAGGTTCTCGGCCTCAGCCCAGGCCTTCGTGGCCTGGTTGGCGTATTCGCGGAGCTCGGACTCCTTGCGGGCGGCCTTGGCGACGGCTTTCACGGCCTCTTCGAGGCGGTCCACGGCGCCGGCGCGCGTGCGCTCCGCGCGGTCCGGGCGGCGCATGAGGATGCGGTCGGCGACGTCAATACCGGCGACGGCCTCACGGGCGGCCTGCTCGGCGCGGCGAATCGACCGCGCCATCGTCTTCTCTTCCTCGGCGGTGAGCCGCTCGTTGACGGACTCGGAGGAGGAGAGGCTGCGGAGCTGCATCAACGACATGGGTGCTCCTGGGGCGAAGGGGTGCGACGGACGCCGGGTGGCGGCGATGCGCAAGGTCCGTTACAGGCTTGTCACGGACGCCGCGTGGGGTGCACGGGCGGGCGTCAGGTCGAGATTGAGAATACCGTCTTCTGTCGCCCGAATGGGGCAGCGGGGCTGCCGGATTCGGCGCGGGGAGGGTCGGCGCTGGCGGTGTCTGGGCTGGCCCAGCCGAGGCGGGCCATCGGGGAGAGGCGATTCGGCTGCGATTTCTTGGCGTCGCGCCTCCACCGCGATGCCAGAGCGGCGGGGTGGTTGCGCGCAGCGCGGAAATGACGGAGAGAGAATCGGAAGCGTGGGGGGGAGCCGCCCGGCGGCCGTGGCGGTGCCGGGCCGCGACGGCCCGGCGGGGGGTGTGGTTGCGTCGGCGCAGGGCGGCCTGCGCAGACCAGCGGCGGACCGCTCAGGGTGCTTCATTAGACCCGAGCCGCGGTGGCGTGTCAACGCAGATGGGTGACGCCTCGGTTACAGGAATGTCAACGCATGGTTGACACCTGCGGCGCTCAGCGGGCGAAGGTGTGCAGCCCGACGACATCCCGGACGCGCGCGAGGGTGTCTTTGGCCACCGAGCGGGCCCGCGCGGCGCCGTCGCTCAGGATCTCCTCCAGGGACGCCGGGTCGGCCAGCAGCGCGGTGTACCGCTCGCGCGCCTCGGCGAAGCGCGCGTCCAGCGCTTCGAACAGGGCCTGCTTGGCGTGGCCGTGCCCGTAGCCGCCGGCCCGGTGCGCCTCGGCCATCTCGGCCACCTGCGCGGGGGACGCCACCAGCTTGTAGAGCGCAAAAACGGTGGAGGCCTCTGGATCTTTCGGCGCCTCCAGAGGCGTCGAGTCTGTCTGGATCTCCATGATCCGCTTGCGCAGCGCCTTGCTGGGCAGGAACAGCGGGATGGTGTTCCCGTAGGATTTGGACATCTTCTGGCCATCTACGCCCGGCACGGTCGCCACGTCGGCCTGGATGAGCGGCTCCGGCAGGCGCAGCACCTCGCCGTGGTGGTGGTTGAGCCGCGCTGCGATGTCGCGCGTGATCTCGATGTGCTGCTTCTGGTCTTGGCCGACCGGCACGAGGTCTGCGTCGAAGGCCAGGATGTCGGCGGCCATCAGCACCGGGTAGGTGTAGAGGCCGGCGTTGATGACGTCTGCTTTCTGGCGGGCGACGGCGTCCTTGAACGCGTGGGCCTTGTCGAGCAGGCCGGTGCCCGTGTAGCAGCCGAGGATCCAGGCCAGCTCGGTGACCTCCGGCACGTCGTGCTGCGCCCACAGCACGGTGCGCGCCGGGTCCAGCCCGCAGGCGAGCCACGTCGCGGCCACCTCCAGCACGCGCTGGCGGAGCGCGGCCGGGTCTCGCGAGGTCGTGAGCGCGTGGTAGCTCGCGATGAAGAAGAAGCACGCGTGCGAGTCCTGCAACGCGAGGGCCGGGCGGATCGCGCCCAGGTAGTTGCCCAGGTGGGGCGTGCCGCTCGGCTGGATGCCGGTGAGCGTGCGCTTCTTCATGAAAAGTGCTCCCTGTGCCGCGCATCGGGCGGCGGCCTCGGGTATCGTCCCGGTGTGCGCATCGCCAACCGGGAGGGTGCATGGGGCGGCTTTGGATGTGGTCCACGCTGTGGCTCCTCGCCTGCGGGGACAAGGGCGTCGACGAAGGCTCCGGCAGCGGCGGGGCCGATGGGTCCGGGGACGGCGCGGGCGACGACGGCGGGGCCGACGGCACCTGCGACGACGACGGGGACTGTGGCGCCGGGCGGATCTGCGTGGAGTCAGCCTGCGAGGACGGGGACCGCGACAACGCCCCGGAGGATGCACGGCCGCTGCTGTGGGACAGCGCGGCGACGGGCTTCATCAATCCCGAAGGCGACGTGGACTGGTACGCGTTCGAGGCGGATGGCGGCGAGTTCGTCAAGGTGTCGGTCACGCTCGACGAGGGCTACGAGGCCTCCGACACCGTGCTCACGCTGCGCAAGGCCAACGGGAAGGTCGTGACATCGGCCGACGCCTTCGCCACCGGCACGGGGGTCAACGGCGTCGATGCGGTGGTCTTCGGCTACCTGGACGAGCCGGGGACCTGGTACCTCACGGTGGAGGACGACGGCACCGCCGGGCGCGACGCCGACGGCGTCGAGGTCGCCGGCCGGGACTACGTCTACGATATCCTCCTCGAAGAGTGGGACGCCCGAACGGCCGAGCCGGATGGGGCGGACGCCGCGCAGGTGCCGGTCAACCTCACGAGCGAGCGCATCTGGGTGAGCGTGGGCGCGCTCGTCGGTGAGGCGGGCGACGTTGACTGGCTCAACCTCGAGCATGGCGTGGACGGCGCGACGCTGTACCTCGACGGCAACGAGGACCTGGACGGCAGCGACCTGGACCCGCTCGTCCGCTTGTGGGCGGGCGATGGCACGCTGCTCGCCGAGAAGCGCGGCGTCGGCCCCTCGGGCTACGCGCTCGGCCCGGCTTTGGCGGCCGGCTCGTACCGCATCAGCGTGGAGGACGCGTCCGGAGGCGGCGGGGCGAACCACTGGGCCGTGCTGCATGTCATCTCCCGCCTGGACGAGTACGCCCACACGCTGGAGTCCGAGAGCAACGACAGCGCGGGGCTCGCAGACGTGCTCGCGCAGGAGGAGTTCGAGAACTCGGGCGGCAATCTCTTCACCCGCGGGCAGCTCCAGGGGCAGGCCGATGGCCCGGCCGACGAAGACTGGTTCGCGTTGGAGGCGGGCTACGGGGACAACTGGGTCGTCGCGTGTCTCAACAGCGCGCCCTATGGCTCGCTCGTCGCGCCGGACATCGAGATCTACGATGGCGCTGGCGTTCTGGTGGCGGCCGACGTCGCCTCCGACGCCAGCTCGCCGACGGCGGTCCTCGAGAACGTGACGGTGGAGGACGGGACCTACTTCTTGCGCGTGGTCGCGCCGGCCGACGCCGCCGGCTCCCCGGGCGAGTGGTACCGCGCCAACGTGTTTGTCGCGAGCTTCGAAGTGGGCGGCTACGACTGCCCTGACGGCTCCTGACCGGCGGGGGCGACCCCGGGCCGGGCAAGCCCGGCGGCGAGGCGGTCCAAGGCTTGCTTTTCCGGGGAGTCAGGGAGGGGCGCGAGCGCCTTCCGGGCCGCCCAGCACTCCCGCAGCAGCACTTCGCGGGCGGCCTGTGGGGCGCCGGTGTCGTGGAGGCGGTGGGTGAGCGCGAGGGCCCGCCCGGCACCGCCGGCCTGCTGGAGGCGCTCCCAGAGCGGAGCCACGGCAGGGTCTCGCGCGGCGGCCGTGGCCACGGTGTAGGACGGGCGGGGGTCTTCGGCCCGCAGCTCGACGCGTGCCTCGGCGTCGGGCAGGTCGAGCCCGAGCCGCGCGAGGTCGTCCGCGACGTGCCAAGCGATCCCTGTGTGCCGCCCGTAGCGGGCGAGGGCCGTGAGCGTGGGGCGGTCTGCGCCGGAGATGCGCCCGCCGGCCCGGCACGCGAAGGCGAACACGGCGCCGGAGTGGCCGTCGGCCAAGCTCAGCACTTGCTCCGGCGTGGGCATGCGCGAGGTGTGCTCTTGGCGGCGTGCGTGCGTGTCGGCGATCTCCCGCATCGCTTCGAGGAGATCGCCGACGGTCTCCGGTGCGGCGCCGGCCCGCGTGAGCTCCAGCGCCCGCAGCGTGAGGTGATGCCCGCCGAGCATACCGACCGCGCCGCCGAGGAGGCGCCGGGCCGCCCGCCGCCGCCGCCCGCCCGGCCGGCCCAGCGCGGCGTCGTGGAGCGCGATGGCGATGTCCAGCAGCTCGGCTGCGGCGGCGACGTGCT
>JBEIVK010000236.1:0-6020 GCA_040373935.1 Alphaproteobacteria bacterium | reverse complement strand
GGGCGCGCGCGGCCGCTGGCGCAGGGGGCGGCCTCTCTGGCGGCGGGGCCTTGGGGCAGCCGGCGGCGAGGGCCAGCGCGAGGGCGGCGGCGCGGCGTGTCAAAAGAACGCCCGCAGCTGCAAGAAGCCCGTCGTCGGCAGCAGGCCCATCTCCGAGCGCACCGGCAGCCCGCGCAGCATCTCCCGGAGCCCCGCGGGATCGAAGGGGTTGAAGGCGAGGTCTGCCGCCTGCACGCGGCCGGGGCCCGCCCCGAGGCCCGCCCAGGCCCCGGCCACCAGCTCGGCGTCATCGGCCACGGACCACGCGAGCGTGGGCCCCAGCAGCGCCGATGGATCGTGCAGGTTGACCACGGCCGCGAGCGCGACGGTGACGGTGGGCGCCGCCTGCCACGCCGCTGCCCCGGCCGCGTACCACCGCCCGAGCAGCCACAGCTCGCCGCGGGCGAAGCGCGGATCGAGCGCCGTGGGCAGGTAGCCGGCGGCTGTGGCCGCCCCGAGCGACTGCACGTACAGCTCGCCGGACACGCTGAGGTTGCCGTGTGGCCGCGCGTCGGCGCCCAGCGCAGCCCGCACGAAGGGCGCCTGCCCGCTGCCCGCCGGTGGGCGGGTGACCGCCCCCTCGGCGTGCAGCCCCACCGGACCGACGGACCCGTGCGTGAAGGCGCCGGCCACGAGGTCTTCGTGGACGACGGCGCCCATCAGGCCCAAGTCCCACACGCCGAGCGTGCCGGCCGCCTGCAGCGCGCCGACGGCGTCGTCCCAGCCCGGCCCGCCATAGGCCACCGCCGCCGTCACTTGCCCGCTGGTGCCGGCGAAGACGTCCACCCGGGCGGCGTCCACCCCGGGCTTGAACTCTTGGTCCACCACCGTGGGGAGGAACGGGTTGACGAGGTCCAAGGGCGTGAAGAAGAGCCCGCGGCCGAAGCTGAGCGCCTGGCGGCCCACGGCCACCTGCACCCCGGGGAGGGAGGCCCGGAGCACCGCGCGGTCCAGGCGGAGCTGGGCGCGAAGGCCGGGGCCGTCTACGGGATCCCAGGAGAGCGGCACGAGCTCGGGGGCGCCGAGGCCCGTCTGGACGAGCAGCGCGCCGCCGGCAGCCTGGCCTGGGGCGAGGGCGACGAGCAGCGGGTGGACCTCGATGCGGAGGGCCGGGGTGGGGCGGGCCTCGACCGCGAGGCGGCCGATGACGGTGGCCTGCCCGCTTGGGCCGCTGGCGCCGGGGCCGGCCAGCGGCAGCGCGTCTTCGCGGGGGAACGAGGCCGCGGTGATGGACTTGACCGAGCCGCCGACGCGCAGCCGCTCTGCGCGGGCGGAGACCTCCGGGGGCGGGTCGGACGCGCCCTCCGTGGCGTCGGCGGCGCGGGCCACAAGCCCCGCCGCGAGCAGGAGCGCCCCGCGGGCGGACCGGCCGATCACCGGCGCTCGTCCGAGACGATGCGGCCGTCCTCCATGCGCACGATGCGGCGGGCCCGCTCCATCACCTTGGGATCGTGGGTGGCGAAGACGAAGGTCATGCCGTGGGTGTCGTTGAGCGAGCGCAGCGTGTCGACCAAGTCTGCCCCGGTGCGGCTGTCCAGGTTGGCCGTGGGCTCGTCGGCGAGCACCAGGGCGGGAGCCGCCGCCATCGCCCGCGCCACCGCCACCCGCTGCTGCTGCCCGCCCGAGAGCTGCGCCGGCCGGCGGCCACCCAAGCCCGTGAGGCCCACGGCGGCGAGCGTCTCGTCGACGCGGCGCCGGCGCTCGGCGGGCGGCACGCCCTGGAGCAACAGGACGAACTCGGCGTTTTCGGCGGCGGACAGCACGGGGATGAGGTTGTACGCCTGGAACACGAAGCCGATGCGCCGCAGCCGGAGCGCGGCCAGGGCGGCCTCGTCCATCCCCGTGAGCGTGTGGCCATCGACGATGATGGTGCCGGCGTCCGCGCGGTCCAGCCCGCCGATGAGGTTCAGCAGCGTCGTCTTGCCGGAGCCGGACGGGCCCATCAGCGCCGTGAACTCGCCCGGGTGGATGGTGAGATCCACCCCGCGCAAGGCGTGCACGATGGAGTCGCCCTCGGGGTAGCGGCGCTCCACCCCGGTGACCTGGACAATGGGAGCCCGGGGATCAGACATGGCGCATCGCCTCCACGGGCCGGGCGCGGGCCGCGAGCCGGGCGGGCCAGAGGGCCGCCAGCACCGTGAGGCCCCAGGTCATCAGCGCGAAGCGCGCGCCCCCGACCCAATCGAAGATGGGGAAGACGACGGCCGAGAGGTGCACGCCGCCGACCTCCATCGTCTCGCCGATGAGGGCGGAGTAGTCCACCCCGTGCACGACGAAGGGCCAGCTCAGGAGCATTCCCAGCGCGTAGCCGGCGGCCGAGGACACCCCGCCGAGCAGGATGGCCTCCCACAGCACCATCTGGAAGACGAGCCCCGGCAAGGCGCCGAGCGCGCGCATCACGCCGATCTCCCGAATGCGCTCCATCACGCCCATCAGCACGGTGTTGAGCACGCCCATGGACACGATGACGGTGAGCACGCCGAACAGCAGCACGGAGGATTGGCGGTCCCGCTCGGTGAACTGAAGCAGCTCGGGCAGGGCCTCCGGCCAGGGCAGAACGGTGAGGCCGCGCCCGGCGAGGGCCGCCGCCACCGCCGCGTGGGCGGCCGGGGTCTCGTTGGGGTGGGCGAGGTGCAGGCTGACCTGCGTGGCGCCGCCGGGGCGGCCGACCAGCTCCATCGCGGCGTCCACGGTGCTGAGCGCCAGGGCGGCGTCGAGGTCGGCGGCCCCGGTGCGCACCAGCCCCACGACCCGGAACATGCGGGATTCGATGTCGGCGTCGCCTTGGGACATCAGCACGACCTTGTCGCCGACGCCGACGGCGAGCTGGGCGGCCAGCGGCACCCCGAGCAGGATGCCGCGAGCGTCGCCATCCTGGAGGAATGCACCCTCGACGATGCGATCTTCCCAGCCGGTGACGGCGGCCTCTCGGGAGGGCTCCACCCCGGCCAGCACGACCACCGCCGAGCCCCGCGGGGACTGGGCGAGGCCTGGCACCAACGCGCGCCGCAGCACGGTGCTGCCCGGCGGAGCCACCGCCGCCACCGCCGCCGCCACCGCCGCGCTGTCGGCCACCGCGAGGCGGGCGTCGCCCTCGTCGCGGAAGCCCGGCGCCTCGATGACGACGTGCCCGGCCTGCTCGCTCACGCCGGCGTCGATCATCGCCTTGTAGCTGCCTTCTTGCAGGTTGGAGGATGCGATCATCATGGTGAGGCCGCCCGCGATGGCCGCCCCGGTGATGAGCGTGCGGCGCAGAGACCGCAGCAAGTTGCGGGCCGCGAGGCGGAGGGTGAGCGGGAGGGACATCTCAGGCCTGCCGCATCGCGTCGACCGGGCGCAGCCGCGCGGCGCGCCAGGCCGGCCAAACCGCCGCCAGCAGGCTGACCCCGAGCACCGCGCCGACGGTGAGGGCGATGCCCTGCCAGCGCACGGCCCCGCGGATCACCGGGTCCATCTGGATGCCGGACCACGAGAGGCCCTTGCCCTCGCCCACGGAGAAGTCGATGCCCACGTAGACGAGGTAGGCGTCCACGGCGGCGCCCAACACCAGCCCCAAGCCCGCCGCCAGCGCCCCCAGCAGCAGCGCCTCGGCCAGCACGAGGCGCATCACCCGGCCCGGCGACATGCCGATGGCCCGCAGCACGCCGAGCTCCCGCGTGCGCTCGAAGACGCTCATCAGCATGGTGTTGAGCACGCCCAGCGCCGCCACGGAGAACACGAAGGCGAGCATGATCAGCGCCCCGCCGTCTTGCAGGGCCATCATGCGGGCCGTGACGGGGCTCGCCTCTTCCCAGGTGCGCAGCAGCCGCCCCGGCGGCACCACCGGCGCCACCGCGTCTCGCAAGGCCGAGCTGTCTCCCGCGTCGTTGCCGAGGATGAGCACCTCGTGCACTTGATCGGGCAGCTCGAGGAAGGCTTGCAGGTCGCCCAGGTGCACCCAGGCGCCGCTGCGGTCTGCCAAGGTGGAGCCCGTGCGCACCAGCCCGACGACCCGGAAGAGATCGTTGGCGATGGAGCCGCTGGCGCCTTGGCCGACGAAGACCACCTCGTCCCCCAGGCCGACGCCGATGGACTTCGCCAGCTCGGCGCCCAGCAGGGCCTCCCGCGCCGGGGCCGGGCCCAGCGGCCGCCCTTCGGCCACGAGGTGATCCAGCCCGGAGACGGCGGCCTCCCGCGGGGGATCGACCCCGAGCACGCGGGCGCCGGCGCTGGTGCTGGGGCCCCCGATGAGCACCGCCGTGACGAGCCGGCCGGTGACGCCGACCACGCCGGGGCGGGCCTCCAACGCCCCCACCAGGGCCGCGGCCTCGGGCTGCGTGTCTTCGGCGCGCTTGCGCGTGGGCCAGTCCGGGTGGTGCACCTGCACGTGGCCGAGGGATTGATCCACCATCACGTGCGCCACCTGCTGAAAGATGCCGTCAGAGAGGGCGATGCTGCCCATGCACAGCGCCACGCCCACCGCCATCGCCAGCGCGGTGATGAAGGACCGCCGGGCGTGCCGGCCGAGGTTGCGCCAGGCGATGGCGAACAGCATCTCAGCGCCGCAAGGACTGAAGGCTGAAGGTGGAGTCTGGCAAGGGCAGATCGAACTGCATCTTCTCGTAGACGAGCTCCGTCTTTTCGGCGGGGGCGTCGGCGGGGATGACGGACATGCGGGCCGGGAAGGTGCGGCCGCCTTGGCTGCGGATGTCGGAGAACACGAGGGAGCGCACGAGGCGCCCCGGCTGCCCGGCCGTGCCCTCGTCGTAGTAGAGGATGCGCTCGGGCTGGCGATCGGCGCGGATCTCGACCACCACCTTGCCCCAGACCACCGCGGCGTCGGGCTTGGGCACCAGCGAGAGGACCCAGCGGCCTTGCCCGGCCGGCGTGGGCTCCTCGACGAGGGTGGCGGTGAAGTCCTCGGCCATGCGGGAGGACTTCACGAGGTCGTCGTTGGTGAGGTGCGAGCCCATCCAGGCGCCGCCCATCATCGAGGCGGGGACCTTCACCGTGCGATCCACCTTGGGGAGGTAGTTCCAGATGTTCTCGCCCACCTTGAGGGTGGCGACGCCCTTGTCCTTGGCGGGCTCCTGGATGAGGACCAGGCTCTCGTCGGTGCCGCGCGTCCAGACCTCCATGGCCATGGTGCGCGTGCCCGTGCGGTTGGTGACCGTCATGCGCAGGGTGCCGTGGCTGGAGGCGCCCCGCGCGAGGTCGTCGGTGGCGTTGAGCAGCTCTTCGACGGTGGGGCGGGCCGGCGCGGCGGCGGCCGGCGGGGCGACCGGTGGGGCGGCGAGCAGGGCCAGCGCGGCCACGGCCGCACGGGCGGCCCGGCGCAGGGCGGAGCCGAATGGGGCGCGCGTCACAGGGACCTCCGGGAGGGGCGAAGGGCGGCCCAGCGCTGGGAGACGCCGGACATTTCGTCGAGCAGGAAGGTGTAGAAGCGGTGCACCTCGGCGAGGCGGGCGCGGCGGGGCGCGCCGGCGTCGTCGAGGAGGTCGAGGCCGCGCTGGGCGAGGGCCTGCATCTCGGCGAAGGAGGCCAGCTTGTCGTCGAGGACGCGGCTGAAGGCGCCGACCTTGACCTGCACGTGCTCGGCCCGGCTGCCGGGCACGGCCACGGGCTCGACGAGGCCGGTGAGCTGGAGCGTGCGCAGCGCCCCGGAGATGCCGGCCTTGCTGGCCCCGAGGGCGGCGCCGATGTCCCCCGCTGTTTGGTGGGGGGGATCGCAGACGAGCAGCCAGCCGAGCACCCGCCCGGCGAGGGGCGGGCCGCCCGAATGCTCGAACACAAGGCCCATCTCCTCTGCGAAGAGGCGGAGAGCGGCGGGATCTGGAGCGGGCGTGTCCATCACCTCAGAGCGTAGCGGGCCGTGGCGTTCACGCAAACGTGAACAGCCCGAACCTTGTGAACGAACCCTGCGCGGGATCAGCGCCCGGCGCCGCGGGCGGGGCCACCGCGCCAGCGGCCGGAGGCGGCGGCCCAACGGGCCGGTGCGGCCC
>JBEIVK010000392.1:0-4250 GCA_040373935.1 Alphaproteobacteria bacterium | reverse complement strand
GCGCCGCCAGCTCGTCGGCCCTCACCTGCAAGCGCAGACCGCCGACCTGCACGGCGTAGCGCCCCTTGCCGAGCACCGCGACGACCTCGCCCGTCTGGCCCAGCTTGGCGAGGGCCACGCGGTCCCCCACCGACAGCTCGGCGGGCGGCGGCGGCGGAGCCACGGCCGGCGGCGGCGCGGCGACCAAGGACTCCACGCCGTCCCGCGCCGCGCGCACCTGCGCCAAGGCCTCGGCGGCGTGCCGCAGGTCCGGCCGGGCCTGGAGCGCGGCGATGATGCCCCGCACCTCGTCCTCCTTTTCGCGGAGGCGCGACCGAAACCCGCGGGCGACCTCATCTTCGAGGGCGCGCCGCCGGGCTTCCACGCGCGCCTGGGCGGCGGCGAGCGCCGCCTCCTGCTCGGCCACGCGGCGATTGGCGGCGGCCAGCGCCCGGTGCTCGGCGTCCACCCGCGCCCGCGCGCCGTCCAGCTCTTCCATCAAGGCGGAGAGCTGCCGATCCCCCGCCGAGAGCAGGGCCCGCCCACGCGCCACCACCGCCTCCGGCAGCCCCATGCGCAGGGCGATGCCAAAGGCGTGGCTCTGCCCGGCATGGCCGGGCTCCAGGCGGTAGGTGGGCCGGCCGTCGAGGTACTGCGCGGCCGCCACGGTGAAGCGCGGGTCATCGGCAGGGATGGCCTTCAGCTCGGCGTAGTGGGTGGTGACGCCGACCCGCGCTCCGGCCTCGACCAGCGCCTCCAGCACCGCCCGCGAGAGCGCGGCGCCTTGCGCCGGGTCCGTGCCCGTGCCGATCTCGTCCAGCAGGATGAGCGCCCCGGGCCGCGCCGCGGCGAGCATGCCCTTGAGGACGAGCAGGTGCCCGGAGAAGGTGCTGAGGTCTTCGCGGACGGTCTGCAGATCGCCGATGTCGGCGAGGACCTCCTCGAAGAAGTCCACGCGCGACCCCGGCCCCACGGGCACGGGCACGCCCGCCCGCAGCAGCAGGGCGGCGAGGCCGAGGGTCTTGAGGGCGACCGTCTTTCCGCCGGTGTTGGGGCCGGTGAGCACGAGGGCGCGCCGCTCGGCGTCCAGCGCGAGGTCGTTGGGGACGACCTTGACGCCCCGCAGGTGGAGCACCGGGTGGCGGGCCTCCCGCAGCAGCAGCACGCCCCCGCGCCCACGGGCCGGGACGACGCCATCGAGGGCCTGGCCGAGCCCGAGGCGGGCGGCGATGAGGTCCAGCTCCACGGCGGCGCCCAGGGCCGCACCGAGCGGCTCGGCCTCGGCGGCGACCAGCCGGGACAACGAGGCGAGGATGCGGCGCTCCTCGCGGGCGAGCGCCGCCTCGACCTCCTTCAGCTCGTTGGTGCGCTCCACCACCTCGGCCGGCTCGACGAAGACCGTCTCGCCCGACTGGGAGGTGGCGTGCACGATGCCGATGCTGCGCTTGTACGTCGGCTTGACCGGCACGACGAAGCGCCCGCCGCGCTCGGTGACGAAGCGGTCTTGCAGGGCGTCGCCCAGGCCCTCGGGCCCGACGAGCTGATCGAGGGTGGCGCGGATGCGCTCCCGGAGCTGCGTGATCCGGGCCCGCAGGTCTCCCAACAGCGGGAACTGCGTGCCGGACAGCGCCCCCGTGTCATCGAAGGCGGGCGGAAGCTCGGCGAGGATCTCCGGCCCCACCCGCACCGGCGCCGCGATGGCGTCGAGGGTGGGCGCCCGCGCCGCCCGGACGACGAGCCAGCCCTTCAGCTGATCCAGCGCGACGACGGTGTGGCCGATGGCGATGAGGTCTCCGGGCTCCAGCACGGTGCCGCGCGCGGCCCGCGCCACGGCCGCGCCGACATCGCCCACCGCGCCGACCGGCATGCGATCGCGGTCCGCCTCGAGGACCTCCAGCTCGGTGAGGGCCGCGAAGAGGCGGTCCACGGCGGCCGGCGTGGGCGCCAACGCCAGGGCGAGCGCGGCCCGCCGCCCCGCGAGTGTCCGGGCGAAGCCGGCGAGATGCTCGAGCAGGACAGGCCAGTCGAGAGCGTGAAGCGTGCGGGTGAAAAGGTCCATGTGATCGTTCCGCGCCGCGGGCGCCATCGGGTGCGGAGGATGACCCGAGGTGGCGCGGCGCGCCGGCCGGTGGATATCCTGACCGCGCGCCCGTTACACTTGGTGACAAATGGCGACGACCCTGGCCCCCTTCGAGGAGTACGCCCGCTGGCGCGGGCTGCTCGCTGGCGAGCGCCTCCCTTCGGCGATCGTCGACCTCGACGCCATGGAGGCCAATCTCGCGCGCGTCCTCGCGCCGCTCGACGGCACGCCCCTCGGTTTGCGCATCGCCACCAAGTCCGTCCGCTGCACGGCGCTGCTGCGGCATGTGGTCGACAAGGCGGGAGACCGCATCCGCGGCTTCATGACGTGGTCCGCCCACGAGACGGCGATGCTGGCCGAGCTGGGCTTCAACGACTTCGTGCTCGGCTACCCGGTCTCCCGGCGGGACGAAGCGGAGGCGGTGGCCAAGGTGGTGCGCGAGGGACGCTACGCCGCCGTGGTGGTGGACGACCCGGTGCACATCGCCCTTCTGGCCGAGGCGGCGCGGGCAGCCGACGTGGAGATCCCGGTCTTGATCGAGGTGGACGTCGGCCTCCGCGCGTTGGGGCAGGTCTTCGGCGTGCGGCGCAGCCCGCTGCAGCTCGTCGACGCCGTGCGCGACCTCGCCGGCCTGGTGCGCGACACCCCCGGCGTGCGCCTCGACGGGGTGATGGCCTACGAAGCCCAGGTCGCCGGCCTGCGAGACCGCGACCCCTTCCACCGCGCCCGCGGCCCGCTGGTGCGGCTCATCAAGGCGCGCTCCATCGCGCTGGCCGCGGACCGCCGGCGCGCCGTCGTGCAGGCCCTCCAGGACGATGGGCACATCCTCCGCATCGTCAACGGCGGCGGCACCGGCTCGCTGCGCAGCAGCGCCCAGGACACCGCGCTCACCGAGGTCACGGCGGGCTCGGGGCTGCTCGGACCCCATCTTTTCGATGGCTACGACGGCCTCGCGCTGGAGCCCGCGGCGTGGTTCGCGCTGAGCGTGGCCCGCGCGCCCAGCCCGGACATCGTCACCTGCGCCGGCGGCGGCTACGCGGCCTCGGGCCCGCCCGGCGCCGACCGCGCGCCCATCGCCGTTCTGCCCGAGGGCCTGCGCCCGCTCCCCACCGAGGGCTTTGGCGAGGTGCAAACCCCGTTCCTCGTCACCCGGCCGGACCAGCGCCCCTCCATCGGCGACCCGGTCCTCTGCCGCCACGCCAAGGCCGGCGAGGTGATGGAGCGCTTCGACGAGGTGCTCCTGGTGCGCAAGGCCGGCGTCCTCACCCGCGTCCCCACCTACCGCGGGCTCGGCGGCGCCTTCGGCTGAGGCCCCACCGGGGCGGCCGGCCGGCTCAAGACGGCGAGCACGGCGTCGTGGTCGGAACAGCCCGGCCGCTCGACCGCCACGGCAGACACGCGGAAGTGCGGGCTCGCGTAGAGGTAGTCGATGCGCAGCGGCACGCCGCCGGCGACCTGCGCGGTGGCCCCGAGGCCTGCCCCGCCGACCTCCCACACATCCCGCAGCACCCGGCGCAGCCGCACGTGCACGGGGGCGTCCCGCGCGCTGTTGAAGTCCCCGGCGACCACCGTCGGGTCTTGCAAGCGGGCGAGGCGCGCGGCCAGGGCGTCCGCCTCCGCGTGCTGCACGCGCGCCACGTCGTCGCTGCGGGCGTCCAGCCGCCCGCCGTACGGCTGCAGGTGCACCGAGAACAGGTTGATGGCCTGCCCGCCATCGACCGGCAGCAGCTCGGCCCAGGCGTAGTGCCAGTCGATCTCCGGCGCGAAGGCCCGCGGCCCGTGCTCGCCGAGGGTGAAGGCGTCCCCGCGCGCGCAGGCGGCCACGCCGCCGTGGCCGGGATCGCCGGTGAGGCGGTAGTCGGCGTGGGCGCAGGTGAGGCCGAGGCGGGCCGAGAGACGCGCGACGTCGCGGGCGCTCAGCTCTTGGAGCAGCAGCACGTCGGGCGCGAAGCGGGCGATGGCGGCCGCGACACACTCGGTGCGCGGGCCGGTCTCGGCGTCCTCGAAGCCAAGGCGCTGCACGTTCCAGGAGAGCACGCGCACCGTCGGGCCCACCGGCGCCTCGGCGACCGGCACGAGGCCGCGCCCCCACACGGCCGACCAGGCGAGCGCCCCCGCGGCCGCGGGCAGGAGGCCGCGCCGCCCCGACGCCCGCCACCCCACCGCCGCGACGATCGGGAGGCCCAGCGCG
>JBEIVK010000266.1:0-5572 GCA_040373935.1 Alphaproteobacteria bacterium | reverse complement strand
CCCTGCTGCGCTGCATCGCCGGCCTGGAGAGCCTGAGCGGCGGGCGTCTCCTCATCGGGGATCGCGTGGTCAACGACGTCGCGCCGCGAGACCGCGACGTCGCGATGGTCTTTCAGTCCTACGCGCTCTACCCGCACATGACGGTGCGGGAAAACATGGCCTTCGCCCTCGAACTGCGGCGGATGCCGCGCGAGGAGGTCGCCCGCCGCGTGGATGACGCGGCCGCCTTGCTCGGGCTTGGCCCGCTGTTGGACCGCCTCCCCCGCGCGCTGTCGGGCGGCCAGCGCCAGCGCGTCGCGATGGGCCGCGCCATCGTGCGCACGCCCCAAGTCTTTCTGTTCGACGAGCCGCTCTCCAACCTCGACGCCGCCCTGCGCAGCCAAATCCGGGTCGAGATCAAGAAGCTCCACCAGCGCTTCGGCACCACGATGGTCTACGTCACGCACGACCAAGTGGAGGCGCTCACGCTGGCAGACCGCATCGCCGTCCTCAACGGCGGCCACGTGCAGCAGGTCGGCAGCCCCGCCACGCTGTTCGACGAGCCGGCCAACCGCTTCGTCGCCGGCTTCATCGGCAGTCCGTCCATGTCCTTTCTCGAGCGCCTTCTGCCCGGCGTCGTCGCCGGTGTGCGCCCCCACGCCGTTCGCCTCGGCGCCGGACCGCACCGCGGCGTGGTCGAGGTCGTGGAGACGATGGGCTTCGAGAGCTTCGTCCACATCGATCTCGGGGGCGAGTCCCTGGTCGCCCGCGTCGAGGGGCAGCCCCCGCCGCCCGGCCCGATTCAGCTCGGCTTCGATCGCCTCTACCGCTTCCACCCGTCGTCCGGCGCCCGCCTCCCGGACGCCTGAGAGGTCCCCATGCGTCGCTTCTGCCTTCTGTTGCTCGCCGGCTGCACGGGCGGCGGTCTCGACACCCTCCCGCCCTCCAAGCCCACCGATTCGGCAGAGCCGCTGCCGGATTTTCGGCTGGACCAGGTGGTCCCGGACGAGGCGCCCATCGCCGGGGGCGAGGTCGTCACGCTCACGGGGGGCGGCTTCGGCGCCGACACCCTGCTCAGCTTCGGCGATGCGCCCTGCGCCGCCCTCACGGTCGTGTCGTCGAGCGAGCTCTCGTGCGTCACGCCGGCCGTCGCGGCCGCGGGCGCGGTCACGCTCACCGCCACGCGCAGCGCCGACGGCGCCACCGCCACCCTGCCCTTCGCCTTCGTGGCCGGCGGCGCAGACGGCGGCGGGAGCGGGGCCGATGGGAGTGACGGCGCCGATGGCGCAGACGGCGCAGACGGCGCAGACGGCGCAGACGGCGGCGGCGCAGACGGTGGCGGCACGGGCACGGACACCGGCCCCGACACCGGCGGTGGCACGGGCACCGACACCGGCGGTGGCACGGGCACCGACACCGGCGGCGGCACGGGCACCGACACCGGCGGCGGCGGCACCCCCGAGCCCATCGACTACTGCCACATCCAGTGGCCCTGCACCCTCTCGGCCACGTCCGGCGCCCCCACCTCCGCCATCTACACCTGGGTCTACGAGGCCGGCGTCACCGAAGGCGCGGGCCTGGGCGCCGGCATCACCGTCCAGCTCGGCGTCGCCCCCGCCGGCACCAGCACCTCCGACCTCTCCCTCTGGTCCTGGACGTCCACCGTCTACAACGTCGACACCGACGGCCTCTCTCCGCTCGCCAACGACGAGTACCAGGGCGCCACCACCTGCCCCGCGGTGGGCGCCTACAGCATCCTCGCGCGGGCCAGCGCGGACGGCGGCACCTCCTGGGCCTTGTGCGACCTCGGCGGCGACTCCTGCGGGGGCAACGGCAGCAGCGACGGCGCCACCCAGCCCATCGCGCTCACCTGCGCGCCCTGAGGCGCGGCCCACGGCCACCCGCGGCGGCCGGTCTGGCGGTTCTGGGGGCGGAGTGGGGCGCGCCCCTCTCCGCAACGCCTCTCCCCTTGCGCGCGACGCCTCAGGCCCCCGGCGCCGCCGGCAGCCCCGGCGTCCCCGCGTCTTCTGGGTGCGCCGCCACATGCGCCGCCTTGATGCGCGCGCTCGTCGGGCCCGTCCCATCCGGCCCGCCCCCCGGCGGCCCCCACGCCACCCGCAGCCGTTGCCCCAGCCGCAGCCCCGGCGCAGACGCCTCCCGGAGCACGGCCTCCAGCTCGTGCACCGCGGCCCGCCACGGCCGGAAGGTGCCCAGCTGGTGGACCAAGCCGTAGCGCGGGCGGTCTGTGTCCAGCTCGGGCACGAAGGTCCCGAATAGGCGGTCCCAGAGGACGAAGGTCCCCGCGTAGTTGCAGTCGAGGTAGCGGGGGTTCGTGGCGTGGTGCGCGCGGTGGTGAGAGGGCGTGTTCATGAGCCACTCCACCGGGCGCGGCAGCCGGCGGATGTGCTCCGTGTGGATGCCGTACTGATACACGAGGTTGAGCGCGCCGCAGAACGCCAACATCGCCGGGTCGAAGCCCAGCAGCACCAGCGGGAACGAGAACACGAAGCCGCCCGTGAGGTGGAAGACCCACGGCTGGCGCAGGGCCGTCGACAGGTTGTAGTGCTGGGAGGAGTGGTGGGTGACGTGGGCCGCCCAGAACCACCGCACCTCGTGGGCTGCCCGGTGGTACCAGTAGAAGCGGAAGTCGTCCAGCACGTAGCAGAGCGCGAATACCGCCGGGTGCCAGCCCCAGGGCTGGTCGGCGAAGCGGAACGGGGCGAAGCGGCCCAGCGCCTCCATCGCCCCGAGCAGGGCCGGCCCGAACAGCGCGGCCGTGACGAGATAGCCGACGCCGAGGGCGAGGCTGGTGACGGTGTCACGGGTCTCGTAGGCCGAGGGCCCGCGCCGGGACAGCACCATCTCCAGGAGCATGGTGCCAAAAAAGACCGGGACGGCCCACGCGACCGGGTCCGGCAAGGCGGGCGCGCCCATGGTCAACCCAAGGCCCCGAGGCGGGCCGCCCAGTCGGGCGCCCCCGACACGCGCAGCACCACCCGCGGGCAGGACGGGTCTCGCAGGTCCAGCCGCAGCCCCGACGGCGTCGCCGACACCCGCCGCAGCGACGTGCGGTCCAGGCGCCGCACCACCGTCCCGCGCCCCAGCCGGAACACCAGCCCGACCGCCGCCCCCGCAGGCAGCAGCGCCGACTGGCCGTCTTCGGCCAGCACGACGCTCTGCACGGCATCTTCGGGGTGCGCCTCGGCGTAGGCCGCCGCCGCCTCCGCGACGCCGAGGGGCCGCAGCGCGGAGCCGCCCAGCGCGTGCACCAGGGCGAACAGCACCAGCAGCCCGACCCCGAGAAGCCAGGCCATCGTCTCCACCGGCAGCGGCAGGATGGGCATGCTGGGGAGGATAGCCGGCGCGGGGCCGGGTTGCAGCGGGGGGCTCAGTCGTCCTTGCGCTCGCCGCGCACGACGGACCGCATGTTGCCCGCGAGGATCTTCTTGCGAAGGCGGGTGAACTTCGGCGTGACCTCGACCAGCTCGTCCTCCGCGATGAACTCCATCGCCTTCTCCAGCGTGAGCTGCACCGGCGGGGTGAGGATGAGCTTCTCGTCGGCGCCGGCCGACCGGATGTTGGTCAGCTGCTTCGCGCGCGCGACGTTGACGTTCATGTCGTTCTCGCGGGAGTTTTCGCCGACGACCATGCCCTCGTAGCAGTCCACGCCGGCCCCGATGAAGAGCTTGCCGCGCTCCTGGAGGTTGTAGAGGGCGTAGGCCGTGGACGGGCCGATGCGGTCTGCCACGAGCGAGCCGTTGAGGCGGAACATGATGTGGCCCGCGAAGTCGTCCCACCCGTCGAACAGCGTGTTGACGATGCCCTGGCCGCGGGTGTCCGAGAGGTACTCGCCGCGCAGGCCGATGAGCCCGCGGCTCGGGATGCGGAACTCGATGCGCATGCGCCCGGACCCGGACTCGCGCATCGACACCATGCGGCCCTTCCGGAGGTTCATCTTCTCCGTGATGATGCCCATGAAGGCGCCGGGGAAGTCGAGAAGCGCCAGCTCGTAGGGCTCGACGAGGCGGCCGTCTTCTTCGCGGGTGCGGACCTCGGGCTTCGATACGCAGAACTCCCAGCCTTCGCGGCGCATCTGCTCCATGAGGATGGCGATCTGGAGCTCGCCCCGCGCGTAGAGCCGGATGGCGTCGTTCGTCGTCTCGTCGCCGATGCGGAGCGCGACGTTGGTGCGGCACTCCTTCTCCAGGCGCTCGCGGAGCTGGCGGGCGGTGGCGGGCGTGCCGTCGCGGCCGGCGAGGGGGCCAGTGTTGGCGAGGAAGCTCACGCCGATGGTGGGCTCCTCGACGGTCACCCGGGGCAGCGGGTTGGGGTTCTCGGCGTCGGTCAGCGAGTCGCCGATGTCGAGCTCGGCGATGCCGGCGACGGCCACGATGTCTCCCGCCGTGACCGCGTTCGTCTCGACGCGCTTGAGGCCCTGGTAGGTGTAGAGCTGCACGACCTTGACGCGCGTGATGCCGGTGGCGCTGGCCAGGGCGATGGGCTCGCCGCGGCGGATGGTGCCGTCGAACATGCGGCCGATCGCGATGCGGCCCACGTACTTGTCGTAGTCGAGCATCGTCACGAGCATGCGCGCGACGTTCTCGGGCGCACCGGCGGGCGGGCGGACGTGGCTGACGATCGCCTCGAAAATCGGGTCGAGGGTGCCGGGCTCCAGCTTGTTTTCGCGGTGGGCGTAGCCCTCGCGCGCGCAGGCGTAGAGCACGGGGAACTCGATCTGCTTGTCGTCCGCGCCGAGGTCGATGAAGAGGTCGTAGACCTCGGAGAGGACCTCCTCGGCGCGCGCGTCTGCGCGGTCGATCTTGTTGACGACGACGATCACGTTCAGGCCGGCCTCGAGCGCCTTGCCGAGCACGAAGCGCGTCTGCGGCAGCGGGCCCTCGGAGGCATCGACGAGCAGGATGGCGCCGTCGACCATCTTCAGCGTGCGCTCCACCTCGGCGCCGAAGTCGGCGTGCCCGGGGGTGTCGACGATGTTGATTTTCGTGCCGCGGAAGCTCACAGCCGTGTTTTTGGCCATGATGGTGATGCCCCGCTCGCGCTCGAGGTCCATCGAGTCCATCACGCGCTCGGCGACCACCTCGTTGTCGCGGAAGGTGCCGGACTGGCGGAGGAGGTGGTCGACCAGCGTCGTCTTCCCGTGGTCGACGTGGGCGATGATGGCGACGTTGCGGAGATCAGGGACAGTCATGCTTCGGCCTTCCGGTCGGAGGGCCGGCGGCCTATCGTGGCCGCCCGGTCAAAGCACGAACGGGTACTTCATCGTCACCGGTTCGCCGTCGAAGGGCGGGAAGACCATCGACCGGAAGGCGCCGCCGAGGCAGACATCGAAGTCGGTGCCCTTGAAGTCGGCGGTGTCGATCTGTGCGCGGGTGACCTTCCCGCTCGGGTCCACCGTGAACTTGACGACGACCTGGGGCGGCAGGGAGCCCGAGGCCTTCTTTTCGTCAAGGAAGCACTTCTTGACGCCCTTGTTGGAGTTGACGATCGTCTGGACCACGTTCGTGGGCAGCGAGCTCATCTTGGTGGCGGCGGGCGCGGGAGGGGGCGGCGGCGGCGGGGCGGGCGCGGGGGG
>JBEIVK010000081.1:0-10552 GCA_040373935.1 Alphaproteobacteria bacterium | reverse complement strand
TTCGAGTCCCGTCTCCCGCTCCACCTTACCGCAAGGCGCCCTTCGGGGCGCCTTGTTTGGTTTTGGCCCTTCGTGCACGCCTGCCTCCCCGGCCCGCTCAGCGCGCCGCCTGCCCGCCCGTGAAGACGCGGCCCTTCCACGCGACCCGCGGCCCCAGCACCGAGCGCAGAAGCGCGGCGAGCAACACCGCGTTCCCCGGCAGATGCGCCCAGGCCATCGCGCCGCTCCGGCCGTCCCGGCGCTCGACCCGCCAGCGAAACCAGACCTGCAACGCCAGCACCACCGCGCCGAGCACCGCGAGCGCCGGGGCGCCGCCGCCCACGCCCGCCGCGACCACCGCGACCGGCGAGAACGTGGTGAGCAGCACGAAGGCCACCGCCGCCGCTCCCACCGCAGGCCGGCGCCCCATGCCTTCGTAGAGGTTTTTGGCGTAGCCCCGGTAGATCTCTGCGAGCGACCGGTACAGCCGCACCGAGAAACCCCACGGCGCCACCCGCAACGCCCGCGGGTGCCCCGCGCTCCGAAAGGCCTCCGCCAGCCGAACATCGTCGAGGACATCCCCGCGCACCGCCCCGTGCCCCCCCAACGCCGCGTAGGGGCCCGCTGCGACGAGGATGCACTGCCCGTTGGCAAAGGCGGGGGCCCCCGCCGGGTCGTTGGCCGCGCGCAGGTCCACGGAGCCACGGATGAACCAGCCAATCGCCGGGATGGCCGCCCGCTCCCAGAAGGTCCCGAGCGTCCAGGTCCCGAAAACCGACACCATCGCGCGCCCCTCGGACACCGCGACGGCGAGCAGCGCGTCGAGAAGGCCTGGGTCCACGATGACGTCGGCATCCACGAACACCAGCCAGCGACCACCGAATCCCTCAGCCGCCCGCGTGCAGGCCCAGGCCTTGCCCGACCACCCCGCGGGAGGCTCGCTGCCTTCGCGCACCTCCACCCGCGCGTCCCCCTCCGCGGCGGCCCGCGCCAGCTCCCCCGTTCCGTCGCCGCTGCGGTCGTCGACGACGATGATCTCCAGCCCGGGGTGGGCCCATGCGCGCAGCGCCCGCACGCACGCCGCGATGTTGGCCGCCTCGTCTCGGGCGGGCACCAGACCCGCACCGGCCCGGCGCCGGCCGGCGCGGACGCGCGGGCGAGGGCGTACCCGCGCCCCCAGCCGGGAACGCCCGCCGCCAAGCCCACCCAAAACAGCGTGAGCAGCAGGGCCCAGCCCCACAGAACGGCCTCCAGCAGCCCGCTCACACGGGCACCAACGACCCGCCCCGCACGACCACCGTGCCGCTCAAGCCCGCCGGCACGCGCCGCACCACGGCGTCCGGATCGGCCAGGATGGTCAGCCCGGGCGGCAACACGCGGCCCGGCGCCACGCGAACCCCGCCGCCCACCGCCGTCCCGGCGCCCACGCAGACCCCCGCAAAGCCGAACGGCGCGGGGTGGCGCGCATCGCCGAACGCGACCTGCACCGGCTGGCCGAAGGCCTGGTCAAAAAGCGCCGCTGTGAGCTTGACGGAGGCGCCGGCGTCGAGCGCCGCGAGCTGCATGTCGCCGCCCGCCATCGCCCGCGCGCCGAGAACGCTGAACTTCACCATCCCCGTGCGCAGCACCCGCGCGCCCGGCCCGAGCACGCTGCCCTCGGCCAGCGCGAGATCTTCCACCGCCGCGCCATCCGCGAGGACGCAGCCGCGCACCACCGCGTTGGCGCCGATGGAGACGCCATCGCCGAGCCAGGACCCTTCGACCACCGCGCTCGGATGCACGGCGCACCCGCGCCCGCGGCGCCCGAGCACCGCGCCCACGCGCGCCGGACGCACCGAGCGCGCCCGCAGCGCCGCCCAGCCGTAGCGCAGGGCGATGGCGGGGAAAAACGTCCCCAACAGCTCCCCGAACAGCCACGGGCCGAGCGCCAGCAGGTTGGCCCAGAGCCAGCCGAGCCAATGCCCGACCGGCACGGCGAGGTGCGCGCTCATCGGCACCTCGGCCGCCGCCGCACCGCCCACACCGCCCCCGGGCAGCGGGAAGGAGAGCGATGTCTCGGCCGGGCGGAGCACGAGCGGCTCGGCCGCAGCGAGGCGCTCGGCGCTGACCGCGCCGCCCGGTGCCAGCACCCCGGCCAGCGGCGCCGGCTCGTGCGGGGAGATCTGCGCTTGCAACGCACCGATGGCGCCGCCCAGCACGAGCCGGACATCGCGGCCCGCGGGCGCCTGGATGCGTGCCAGCTGCGCGAAGCCCTGGGAGAACGCCAAATCTTCCCGAAAGACAAAGCGCTGGGCACGCGGATCGTCGCCCGCGCGGGCGGGCAGACGGGCGCCGCGCAAGGCCTCATCCTGGCGGCGCGCGAGCGGCGCGCCGAGCCAGCCGATGTCCCCCACGGCGCCGCTCAGGCCCTCGAGGGGCGCGACGCGCGGCAGACTCACCGAAGCCCAGGTGGACATGCGGCCTTCTACCACAGCCGGTACACGCGCAGCCCTCCCGGGGTCGCAGCCAGCGGCGCAAGGGCGGCCTCGACCGCCGCGACCGCTGGGTCGTGCGCGTCCGGGAGCGCCAAGGCGTCCGGGTGCACCACGAGGTAGCGGACCCCACCGTGCCGGGCCGCCCGGGCCGCCGCCCGCCGCACCGCGTCCGGGCCACCGGCAGACGCGCGGATCAAGAGGTCCCAGGACTTTTTTCCAGCCCGGTTGTTGGGGAAGTTGAGGGTGCCCGCCACGGGCTTCCGGTGGATGATCTGCTCGGCGAGGTAGGGGCGGCCGCCGACGACGGGGAAGTTGAGCACCGCGCCGGGAGGCGCTGCGCGCAACGCCTCCAAGGCCGGATCCCGCGGCACCGCGCTCCACGGCACCCGCGCGGGCGACCACACGGCGGACTCCACCACCACCGCCACGACCAACGCGGCGGTGACCCGCGGCCCCGCCCGCGCCGCGAAGCCGGCGCCCGCCAGCGCCAACCCCAAGGAGGCCCCCATCGCCAGCCGCCACACCAGCGAGAGCTGCGCGAACCCGGGCAGCCTCTCCACCAAGAAGTACGGCAGCGGAATGGCCCGCCGGTCCGCGAAGATGAAGGCGGACCCGTCCTTCACGAGCACCGGGCCCAGCGCCAGCACCGCGCACGCCGCCGCGAACGCGACCCACGCCCGCACGCCGGGCGCCGGACGCCACACCAGCGCCGCCGCCGCCGCCCCGAGCAAGGCCCAGCCCAGGTACGGCGCGTGCAGGAAGCCCTCGCCATAGCGGGACATCGCCGCGAAGTCCGGCGCGCGGAAGTCGCCCCCCAGAAAAAACGCCCGCCAATCCGCCGCGCCCGTCGAGCGGCGCACCGACGCCAGCTCGGCCGCGTGCTTGATGCCGACCAGGTTGTCGGGGGCCGTCGCCGCCGCGTGAATGAGCCACGCGAGCGGAGCCGCGAGCACGAGGCCGACCGCGAGCACCGCGACCCGCCGCCGCCGCGCCACCCCGTCCGGCGCCGCCGCGACCAGCACCGCCCCACCGACCGCCGCCACCACCGCCGCGTAGGCGCTCCCCAACAGCGCGATCGCCACGCCCGGCCACGCCCAGCCCGGAACCCGCGGCCGCGCCCCCGCCGCCCACACCCCATAGACCGCGAAGGCCGCGCCGGCCCCAGACACCGCCTCCGAAGTTCCGTTCACCAGGCCGCAGAGCAGCACCGGCGCCGTCGCGTAGGCGACCCCGGCCACCCAGGCCCCCCGGCGGTCCAGCCCGCTGCGCGTCAGCCACTCCGCGGCGAAGACGTGCACCACGGCGCCGCTCGCCGCGACCCGCAGCAGCGCGAGCACGGACCAGGCCCGCGCCGGCCCCAGCGCCCAGACGAGCGGCGCGCCGAGAAAGGCGCCCGGGAGGTCCGCGACGAGCAGCGTGCCGCCATCGGGCGCGTCCAGCCAAGCGGTGCGCCACGGCACGTGCCCCGCCGCCAGCGCGTCCGCCACCATCCAATAGGACCACAGCGTGTTCCAAAGGTCGGACCTTGGATGTCCCGGTGCGCCCTCGCCGTCCACGGCCGCTGCGCCCGGCAGCACCACCGCCGCCGCCAAGCCCAGGTAGGCCAGCAGGACCGCGACGCTCCGCCCCCGATCGCCCACGACGCCTCCGAGGGCGCCCCCGCGCCCTGACGGGCCCTGATAGCATCCCCGCCGCGGAGGTTCTCAGGTCCATGTCCCGCATCCTTCTCCTCGCTCTCGCCGCCCTGCTCATCGCCGCCCCGGCCCACGCCGGCAAAAAGGACAAGAAGTCCCCGGCCGAAGCCGCCCCCGCCGCCGAGGCCGCCGCGCCTGCGCCCACCACCCCGGACGACGGCAAGAGCCGCGCCTTCGGCCAAAAGCTGGTCTCGCTCTCCATCACCGACTTCAAGCCGTCGGACGGCGGCGGCGCGTCGATGGTCTACAGCAGCCTGCGCTTCGGCGCCGACAACCGCTTCACCGCCTCCGCCTACGTCGCCATCGCCGACGAGCGCATGGAGTGCACCGAGTCCGGCCCGTGGACGATGGAGCCCGCAGAGTCCGACTCCACCGCAACCGTGGCCCTCACCATCGAAAAGACGGATTGCCCCGGGCGCGACGCCGGCAAGCCCCTCCGCATGCGCCTCACGCTGGGCAAGTCCGGCGTGGACGAAGTGCAGTTCCGCTGAGGCGCGCCACGCGGGCCGCGGCGGCGGGCCGGCCGGGCGTTGCATGAGGAGATGGGGGCAGGGGAAACCAAGGTTTCCCCCGCTACGCCCCCTTCCTTGGGCGCGCGTGGCCTCAGGCGCGCCGCGGCACCGCCGCCTGGATGATGGCCTCGGCCGCCTTGTATCCGTCCAAGGCCGCGCTCACGATGCCGCCCGCGTAGCCCGCGCCCTCGCCCACCGGCAGCAGCCCGCGCAGCGTCGGGCTCTCGAAGGAGTGGGCGTCCCGCAAAAAGCGCAACGGCGCCGTCGTGCGCGTCTCCGGGGCGATGAGCACCCCGGCGGGCCCAGCGAAGCCGCCGATCTGGCGGTCAAAGTGGCGGAGCGCGGCCTTCATGCCCTCCACGATGGGCGGCGGCAGCACCGCGCGCAGGTCCGCCGGCACCACGCCGTTCGTGTAGCTGGTGTCCGGGAGATCCCGCGACTCCCGGCCCGCGAGGAAGTCCTCCACCCGCTGGGCCGGCGCCTGGAAGCCGCCCCCGGCCGCCGTGAAGGCCGCCACCTCGATCGCGTCCTGGTAGCGCATGCCGGCGAGCGCGTCGGCGCCCGGGTAGTCCGCCGCCTTCACCTCGACGATGACGGCGCTGTTCGCCCAGAAGGCCAAGCGCTTGCTGTAGGACATCCCGTTGACGACCGTGCGGCCCGGGTGGTTGCTCGCGGCGACCACGGTTCCGCCCGGGCACATGCAGAAGGTGTGCGCCGCCCGCACCGCCGCCCCTCCGCGCGCCGGCGGGTGGCTGGTGAGCCGATATGACGCCGGGGGCAGCTCGCCCCGCGCCCCGCCGTAGCGCGCCGCGTCGATGAGGCGCTGCGGGTGCTCCACCCGGGCGCCGATGTGGATGGGGCGCTGCTCGGCCGCGGCCCCCGCCTCCAGCATCGCCGCCCAGGTGTCCCGGGCGCTGTGGCCCGTCGCCACGATGACCGGCCCACCGCGCAGCACCTCGCCCCCCGCGAGGCGCACCCCGACGCAGGCGCCGCCCTCGACCTCGAACCCAGCGACCTCGGCGTGGAACCGGACCTCCACCCCGAGGGCCCCCAGGCGCGCGCGCAGCGCCGGCAGGATGGCGCGAATGCGGTCCGTACCCAGGTGCGCCCAGCCTTCTTCGAGGATCTCCGGGTCGGCGCCGAAGTCGACGAGGCGCCGGAAGACCCAGCCCAGCTCTCCGTCGCGGCGGCGGGTGTAGATTTTCCCGTCGGAGAACGCGCCCGCCCCCCCCTCGCCAAAGACGACATTGGTGGAGGCGTCGAGCTCGGAGTGGCGCCAGAAGCGCCGCACCGCGTGGTGGCGCTCCTCCACCGGGCCGCCCCGCTCCAACAAGATGGCAGGAGCCCCCGCTTCGCCGAGGCGCAAGGCGGCGAAGAGCCCCGCCGGGCCGGCGCCGACCACGATGGGCCGGGTGCCCGCGGGCCAGGTGCCCCGCGAGGCCGGAGAGAGATCCGCGTCTGCCCAGCGCTCTTCGTCACGCCCCCCGAAGGCGCGCACCCCGTGCAGCCCCCGCGCCAGAACGGCGGCCTCGTCCGCCGGTGCGGCAAGCTCGACCTTGTAATTGGCGAGCCACAGGGGGGGCCGGCGCCGCCCATCGACCGAGCGCTTGAGGAGGTCCACCGAGGACAGCGAGGACGACGGCACCCCCAGGCGGGCGGCGATGGCGGGCCGGGGGTCCACCCCCTCCCCTTCCCAGGGCACATTGGCGACGAGCAGCGGCATGATGGCGGCGTATCGCGGCGGACGGGGGCCGCGCACGGTGGCCCTCACCCCCCGCGCGAGATACGCTGCGTCCCCGTGTTGGAAGGGGCCAAGGCCCTCTCGGAGACTCCATGACCATCCGCGTCGCCATCAATGGTTTCGGTCGGATCGGCCGCTGCGTCCTGCGCGCGGGCTGGTCCAACCCGGACATCGAGTTCGTCCACATCAACGACCTCACCGACGGCCCGACCCTGGCCCACCTGCTGGAGTTCGATTCGGTCCACGGGCGCTTCGCCGCGCCCGTTCGGGCGGTCGAGGGCGGCCTGGAGGTCGGCGGGCGCTTTGTCCGCACCTCGGCCATCAAGGATCCGAAGGCCCTCCCCTGGAAGGACGCCCGGGTCGACGTCGTGCTGGAGTGCACGGGCGTCTTCACCAAGCGCGAGCAGGCAGCGCTCCACCTTGAGGCCGGGGCCGGTCGGGTCATCATCAGCGCGCCGGCCAACGACGCCGACTACACCGTGGTGATGGGCGTCAACGACGACGGCCTCCAGGCCTCCCACCGGGTCGTGTCCAACGCGTCCTGCACCACCAACTGCTTGGCGCCGGTCGCCAAGGTGCTGCACGAGGCCTTTGGCATCGAGAACGGCCTCGTCACCACCGTGCACAGCTACACGATGGATCAGCGCCTCCTCGACGCCCCCCACAAGGACCTCCGCCGCGCCCGCGCTGCGGCCGTCAACATGGTGCCGACGAGCACGGGCGCCGCCAAGGCCGTCGGGCTCGTGCTTCCGGCGCTGAAGGGCAAGCTCAACGGCGTGGCCGTCCGCGTGCCCACGCCCAACGTCTCGCTGGTGGACTTGGTCTTCAACTCCACCCGCCCGATGACGGCCGAGTCCATCAACGCCGCGCTCAGCGAGGCCGCCGCCGGCCCGCTCAAGGGCATCCTGGCCGCCGTGCACGCGCCGCTCGTCAGCAGCGACCTCCTGCGGGACCCCCACTCCTCCATCGCCGACCTCGAGCTCACCCAGGTCATGGGCAGCCACACGGCCAAGGTCTTCTCCTGGTACGACAACGAGTGGGGCTTCAGCAACCGCATGCTGGACCTCGCGCTGGCCCTCGGCCGGCTCGGGGCCTGACACCATGACCCTCTCCTCCGTCGACCAACTGGACTTGAACGGCGACGACGTCCTGCTCCGCGTGGACTTCAACGTCCCGATGAAGGACGGCAAGATCACCGACGACACGCGCATCCGCGCGGCGCTGCCGACGATCCGCCACCTCCAGCAGCAGCGCTGCCGCATCGTCATCTGCTCGCATCTCGGGCGCCCCGAGGGCAAGCGGGACAACAAGCACTCCTTGGAGCCTGCGGCGGCGCGCCTCGCCGAGCTCCTCGACGGGGAGATCGTCTTCGCGCACGATGTCGTGGGCGAGAACGTCGAGCAGCTCCAGCGGGACCTCCCGCCCGGCGGCATCCTCGTCATCGAAAACCTGCGCTTCGAGCCCGGCGAGAAGACGGGCGACGCCACCTTCGCCGCCGCGCTCGCGCGCCTGGGCAAGGTCTACGTGACGGACGCCTTCGGCGCAATGCACCGGGCCGAAGCGTCGATCTCCGCCGTGCCCGCGCTCATGGAGCAGGCCGCCGTGGGCTTCCTGGTGAAGGCCGAGGTGGACGCCCTGCAGCGCCTCGTCGACAGCCCGAAGCATCCCTTCGTGGCCGTGCTCGGCGGCGCGAAGGTCTCGGACAAAATCGGCGTATTGGAGAGCCTCATCCGCCGCTGCGACACGCTGCTGATCGGCGGCGCGATGGCGTACACCTTCCTGCGCGCCCAGGGGCTGCCCACCGGCGCGTCTCGGGTCGAAGAAGAGAAGGTCCTGCTCGCCACCCGCATCTTGGAGCGCTGCGCGGAGCGCGGGGTCAAGGTTCTCCTTCCGGTGGATCACATCGTCGCCCGCAGCGCGTCCGCCGACGCCGAGACCGCCCGCCAGGCCACGCTCTCGGACGGCTGGATGGGCCTCGACATCGGCCCAGACACCGTGGCGGCCTTCACCGCCGAGATCGCGTCGGCCGGTACGGTCTTCTGGAACGGCCCGATGGGCTTCTTCGAGCTCGAGCCCTTCGCCGCCGGCACGCGCGCCGTGGCCGAGGCCATCGCCGCCAACCCGGGCGTCACCGTCGTCGGCGGCGGCGACAGCGCGGCGGCCATCGCGCAGTTCGGCCTCGCGGAGCGGGTGACCCACGTCTCCACGGGCGGGGGCGCCTCCTTGGAGTACCTCGAGCTCGCGCCCCGCGACCTCCCGGGCATCCGCGCGGTTCGCGCGCGGCGGAGCTGAGATGGCCCGCCGCCCGCTCATCGCTGGCAACTGGAAGATGCACCTCGGCCCCGCCGACGCCGACACCTTCGCCGCCGAGCTCAAGCGCCGCTTCGTCGGCACCGAGGGCGTTGACCTCGTGGTCGCCCCCCCTGCGGTGTCCATCCCGGCGGTCGTCGCGCGCCTGAAGCACACGGGCATCGAGGTGTCCGGTCAGGACCTCCACCCCGAGCCTTCGGGCGCCTTCACCGGGTGGGTGTCGGGCGAGATGCTCAAGCAGGCAGGCGCCGGCTGGTGCATCGTCGGTCACAGCGAGCGCCGCGAGCTGGCCCACGAAGACGACGCGCTCGTCGCGCGCAAGGTGAAGGCGGCGTTCCGCGCCGGCCTCATCCCCATCTTCTGCGTGGGAGAGCGCTTGGCCCAACGCGACGCCGGCGAGGCCGAGGTCGTCGTGCTGCGGCAGCTCGCCGCCGGTCTGTCGGGCCTCGCCCCGGACCACGCGGCCGCCGTCGTCATCGCCTACGAGCCCGTGTGGGCGATCGGCACGGGTCGCACCGCGACGCCGGAGCAGGCGCAAGCGATGCATGCGGTCATCCGCGCGTTTCTCGCGGAGGCCTTCCCGGCGTGGGTGGCCTCCCAGGCGCGCATCCTCTACGGCGGCAGCGTCAAGGCGGGCAACGCCCGCTCCTTGCTGGGCCAGCCGGACATCGACGGCGCGTTGGTGGGGGGCGCGAGCCTCTCGGCCGATGACTTCGCCGCCATCGTCGACGCCGCCCGGGGCCGCTAAGCGCCCCTCGACTTTCCAGGGTCCCCATGTCTGTCTTCCTGACCGCGCTTCACGTCCTGCTCTGCTTCGCGCTCATCGTGATCATCCTCTTCCAGCCCGGCAAGGACGACGCGGCGGCGTTCGGCGGGGGCGGGTCCAACCAGATGTACGGCCCGCGCGGCCAGGGCAACCTGCTCTCCCGCGCCACGACCGTCATGGCGGGTCTGTTCATGGTCACCAGCATCTCGCTGGCGTACCTGTCCGGCGTCGAGGGCTCGGCTGAAAAAGACGAGCTGGAGCAGCGCATCAAGGAGCTGGAGGCCGAGGCCCCGGCGGCAGCGACGCCGCCGGCCGACATCGTGCCCACGCCGCCCGTCCCGGCGCCGGTCCCGCTGGGCGCCCCCGCGCCGGCCACGTCCACCGATGCAGCGGCCCCGGCGCCCGTCGCGCCGGCTGATCCTCCCGCGATCACCGGCGGCGGGAGCACCGAAGCGCCCCCTCCCCCTGCTGCGCCCGCGCCCGCGCCCGGATCGCCTTGACGCGGAGCGGGGGGCACCATATACACTGAGTGTTCCGCGGGGGTGGCGGAATTGGTAGACGCGCAAGTTTGAGGTGCTTGTGCCTAAACAGCGTGGGGGTTCGAGTCCCCCTCCCCGCACCATCTGAAGCCGCATCGGTCCGCCGATGCGGCTTCTCTGCTTTCCCGCACGAGCGACTGCGGCCGCCTCTTCCCGCGCGGCGCCGCCCCGCCGGGGCCAGGCCACCTTGCCAGAAGGCCGCCCACCCGATAAGCGGGCCCGGCGTGTCGGATCTCCTGCCCCTCGGGGCCCCCGGCCGCCCGCCCGTGAAAGGGCATCATCCGACGAACCGGCTTCCGTGCCGGCGAGGTGTCTCCGTGAAGGTCAAAGCTTCTGTGAAGCGCATCTGCGACAAGTGCCGCGTGCTGCGGCGCGCGGGCGTCGTCCGCGTCATCTGCGAGAACCCCAAGCACAAGCAGCGGCAGGGGTGAACCATGGCTCGTATTGAAGGCGTCGACCTCCCCCGCAACAAGCGCATCGACATTGCGCTCACCTACATCTACGGCATTGGCCGCCACACGGCCAAGCTCATCCTCG
>JBEIVK010000494.1:0-3522 GCA_040373935.1 Alphaproteobacteria bacterium | reverse complement strand
CGGCGGCGCGCGGCGGCGGCCCCGCCCCCGGCGAGGAGGAAGGCGACCCCGAGCACGAGGGCCCAGGAGAGCGCGGCGGGCAGCAGGACAGGGGGCATCCGGCCGCTACGGTACGGGGCAAGCGGGGCCGGCGGGGGGCCGCGGCGTCAAGGGCCGGTGAAAAGCGGGGCGCGGCGAGCGCCTACACGCGGGTGAGGCCCGGGGGCGCGCCGACGAGGGCGGCGGCGTGCCGCGGCGCGCCGATCGCGAAGACCTCCCGGCGGGTGGCGGTGTGGGTGAGCGTGAGGCGCTCGCCGGGGCCGGCCAGGACGAGGGTGTGCTCGCCGACGGTGTCCCCCACGCGCAGGCTGTGCATGGGCACCGGCCGGCCGAGCGCGGCGCCGAGGCGCAGCGCCGTGCCGGAGGGGGCGTCGGCCTTGGCGGCGTGGTGGGACTCGACCAGCTCGATGTCCCAGCCGGGCGGCAGGGCGGCGACGATGCGGGGCAGGATGTCGAGCAGCAGCGGGATGCCGAGGCCGAAGTTGGCGGCGACGCGCACCGGCGCCCGGGCGGCGTAGGCGGCGAGGGCGGCCTCGGGCAGGGCGCCGGTGGTGCCGACGAGCAGGGGCTGACCGTCGAGGCGGGGCAGCAGGGCGGCGAGGCCCTCCGGGCGCGACACGTCGATGACGACCTCGCACGGCGGGACCGGGCCGCTGCGGCCGATGGGCCCGGCGTAGGCGGCGCCCGCCTCGGCGGCGATGAGGCGGCCGAGGCGGCCGGTGGCGCCGTGGATGGCGACCCGCGGCGGGGCGGCGCTCATTCGAGGCCGGCGAGCAGGGACGGGTCCAGCGCGGGGCCGGGCGAGAGCGGGAGGCGCAGCTCGTTCTGGATGTGGCCCTGGGCGGCGAGCGCGGCCTTGACCGGGATGGGGTTGCTGCGGGAGAACAGCGCGGCCACCAGCGGCAGGAGGCGGGTGCGCAAGCGGGCGACGGCCGCGCGATCCCCCGCGCGGGCGGCGGCGTCCCACGCGACCGTGAGCCGCGGCGCGACGTTGGACAGCACCGAGATGACGCCGTGCCCGCCCATCGCCACGAGCGCGGGGAAGGTGAAGTCGTCCCCCGACAGGATGGCGGCGGGCGTTTGGTCCAGCAGGGCGGCGCCGAGGGCGACATCGCCCGTCGCCTCCTTGAGCGCGACGACCCCCGGCAGGTTGCAGAGGGCCGCGAGCTGCGCCTCGGGCAGGCGCTGCCCCGTGCGGCCGGGCACGTGGTACAGCACCAGCGGCAGGCCCACCCGCGCGCAGGCCTCGACGTGGGCGCGCAGCCCGGCGGGGTCCGGCTTGTTGTAGTACGGGAACACCACCATCCCCGCGTCCGCCCCGAGGGCGCGCGCGGCCGCCAGCGCCTCCACGGTGCTGCGGGTGCTGTTGGTGCCGCAGCCGGCGATGACCGGCACGCGGCCTTTGGCGATGCGCACGGTGGCGGCGATGAGGTCCGTCCACTCGTCGCGCTCGAGGGTGGGCGCCTCGCCGGTGGTGCCGCAGGGCACGAGCCCGGCCACCCCGGCGGCGACCTGCCGCTCGACCAGGGCGGCGAAGGCCGCGGCGTCCACGGCGCCATCGGCGAAGGGGGTGACGAGGGCGGTGTAGACGCCTTCGAGGCGCATGGGAGGCTCCCGGGGGCGGGCGCAGCCGCCTCAGAAGGTGACGGTGCCGAGGAGGCGGCCGGCGACGGTGCTGCGGTTGAAGTCGCCGCCGAGCGTGTCGCTCTCGAAGTCGGTGAAGTGCTTGCCCGGCAGGAACAGCGCGCCGGTGGCCCGCAGCGAGAAGTGCGGGAAGGGCGCGTAGGTGGCGTCGAGGTTGAACTCGGAGCCGTAGCTGCGGCCGGTGGGCGAGCCCGGCACCTGCTTCGCCTGCTGCGCGCCGAGCCAGGCCAGGTCCAGCGCGAGGGTGGGATGCACCTGGTAGCCCACGCGCGGCCGCAAGAAGATGGCGTTGGACAGGGCCTGCCCGGTGCGCGCCGCCGCGAGGGTGCGGCCGTCGTTGGCCGTGGTGGGGACCGCCGCCGCCAGCGTGGGCAGCGGCTCCTCGAACAGCAGCAAGGAGAGGTTGAAGTCCGGGTCGTAGGTGAAGGTCTTGGTGGTGTTGTCGGCCAGGTCGGCGTCGCCGGTGGCGAAGCCGGCGATGAGCCCGGCCCGCAGCTTGTCGGGCGCGAGGCCCACCTGCACGTTGCCGCCGAACTGCGACAGCCGGGCGTCGTTGGCGCCGGCCGCGGTGTCGCCGCCGCCGAAGAACCCCGCGAACTCCATCTTGATGTCGGCGTGGCCCAGCTTGGCCTCGCCGAACAGATCGGCCACCACCGTGTTGAAGCGGCCGTCGCCCGTCGCCTCGTCTTGCACGCGGCGCCAGCGGTAGTTGACCAGGCCGCCCACCGCCGCCGTCTCGGTGGCCCACGCCACCGACGCCAACGCCGAGCGGAAGTCGTCCGGCTGCGCGACGTAGCCCTCCGAGCGGTTCTCGAAGCCGGCCATCAGGAAGACCTGCTGGGCCCGCGCCGTGAAGGTGACGCGGTCCGTCGTATCCCCGAACTCGTCGATGTCGCGGTTGCCGGCGTTCCACACCATGCCGGTGCCCCACTCGAAGGGCATGCGGCCGAACTTGACCACGCCCACCGGGGTCTCGACCTCGGCCCACAGCCGCGTGACCCCAATGTTGGCCGGCGTCACCGCCCCATCCGCCGTGAGCGGCGGCGTCACCGCATCGGCGAACTCCACCGGCACGGACTCGCCCGTCAACGCGTCGATGCGGGTGGACGGCGCCTGCCCCCAGCGCACGAAGGGCAGCACGTCGAGCTGCGTGTGCACGCTCACGCGATCGGAGAGCAGGAAGTTGGGCTGGAGGCGCAGCCGCTGGTCCATCGACCACTGCGCGCCCTCGGCGTTGGGGTTGACCTCCGACAAGGAGAGGTTGTTGAAGGCCTCGCCCCGCAGGCGGTACATGCCGTCCCAGGTGACCTCCGCGGCGCGGGCGGAGAGCGGAGCGGCGAGCAGCAGAAGGGCGGCGGCAAACACGGTGTGGGCCTCGGGGGCGACCGATGGAGGCCCGACGTAGCGCGGGCCGGGGGGCGCGGCAACGGCCCATCACGCGCCCCGCCCCTTGACGGGCGGCCCGAAAGCCGGCACTCTCCAGACACCGGAGGCGCGGTGCTCGCCCTGCTCGTCACCCTGTGGTCCTCCTGGAAGCGCGCCACCCACGCGCTCGGCAGCGGCATCCAATGGGCCATGATGGCGTCCGTCTACGTCCTCGTCTTCCCGCCCGTCGTGCTGGGCCTGCGCCTCACCCGCCCGGACCCGACGGATCGCGGCCCCGGCCAGCCCGGCGCGGCGTCCGAGTGGAAGCCTCCCCGCGAGCCGCGGCAGGACATCCGCCGCGCGCAGCGCCCCTGGTCGCCCCGGCATTTTGAGCGGGGGGGGCAGGGGGCTGCGCCCCCCGCAACGCCCCCCGCCCGCGCGCACCCGCCGCCCGCGCCTGGCGCACCCCGGCGG
>JBEIVK010000169.1:0-7453 GCA_040373935.1 Alphaproteobacteria bacterium | reverse complement strand
GGACCAGCTTGCGGGCGGCCGCGGCGGGCGGGAGGCCGTGAACATCGGTGGCGGCCCGCCAGGTGTGCGGCGCGTTTGCAGGGGAAAAGGCGGAGGTTCCGACGGTGAGGACGAGGCGCTGGTAGGGCACGCGAGGGCTCCGATTCGGACGGTCGTGTAATGCGCGGTCTGGCGGAGGGCACCCCCAAATCGGGGCCACCGCGGCAGGGACCGGAGCCGGCCGGCCGGAGGCCGGGTGCGAGCGGCGGCACGCCGCGCAGCACGGAGCGGCCGCGCCGCGACCCGGCGGAAGGGCCCGGCGACGGCCGAGAGGCCGGCGGCCGCCCGCCCTTGGCGGTCCGAATGAAAAACCGCGCCACGGCTGTCCCTGGGCGGAGGCTGGGCGCGTCTGGTCGGGAGCGGGGAGGTTGTCCGATGGACTGGACGTCAAGCGGTTCGAGCTGGATTCTGCTCGGGGTGGCCGGCGTGGGCGTGGCCTCCAAGCTGCTCTCCACGCCGGTGCCCGCCAGCGGAGGGCCCGCGGGGGCGCGCGGCACGGTGGTTGCCTCGCGCGCCGAGGCGGAGGAGTCGCCGGGTTTTGGCTGGGAAGATCCGCGGCATTTTTTGCAGGGGGATGGGGTGCGCCGGGTCATCGACGCAGGCGGCGGGCTCGTGCTGGAGCTGCGGTCGGAGGCGGATGCGCAGACCTTCGCAAACCTGGAGCGCGGGGCGCAACTGGGGACTGCGCGGGCGCTGCGGGCGCTGAAGCGCGAGGGATTGGTGCGGGACTGCCGGCCATCGGAGGCGGTGGAGGTGTACCTGGGGTACCATTTCTACTTGCCGACGGACTCGGGCATTCCGGTGGAGGTCGAGCGCGGGACCGCGGGCCTGTACCTCTATCGGAGCGAGGGCGGGCGCGTGATGCACCATGTCATCGCCCTGGGGAGCCTGCCAGGGCAGCAGCAGATCTCCGTGATGATGCACGAGGTCGCGCATTATTGGTACGCGCAGCGCTGCGCGGAGGGGCGGATGCGGCTGTCCTCGGAGGCCTTCGCGGAGTCGATCGAGGCGGACGCACCCCTCCCCGCCGGCGGCGGTTCGGTGGCGGCCGAGCCGCCCTCGGGGTGGTACGCAGCGCTCGTGGCGGCAGAGGCGGCGGACGCAGCGGCGCAGCGGGCGGCGCCGGGCGGGGCTCCGGCCGGGGAGGTGGGCGGTGCCGCGGTGCAGATCGACATCGTGACCGTCGGTGGGGCCAGCGGGCCGGGGCTGTCGTCGGGGCGGCGGCAGCGGCGCTGCGCGCGCCGCGGTGGATGCTGATTTGGACGATGCGCCATGGAGCGCCGGGGGAGGAAATATGGACGCGCTCTGGGGATGGATGGGTGGCGATGGCGGCGCGCTGGCGTTCTTGGGCCTCCTCGTGGGGGGCTTCCTGGAGCGGAACCTCCGGCGGGCGCTCGCGACGGTCGCGAGCGGGTTGCTGGCGTGGGCCTGGGTGTGGCTGCCGCCGGTGGTGGTGTGCGGCAGGCTGCCGGGCGGCGCGCGGGGGCTGGCCCAGCCGGGCCTGGTGGTCCTTTCACCCCATGGTTTCATGGATGAAGGGGTCCTGCGGCACGAGCTGGAGCACATCCGGCAGATGCGGCGCCTCTCGCCGTACGGGGTGGCGGCCCGCCTTGGCCTCCACTATGGCCGGGGGGTGCTCGCGGCGGCCAGGCGGGGGCAGCGGGCGGCGTTCTGTTCGTTGTACTTGTGCAATCCGCTCGAGCGCGAGGCCAACGAGGCGATGAGCCGCGCGGATCCGCTGCTGCGCCACTGGCGGGTGGGCCGCAGCGAGGCGCCGCTGTCGATGCCGGGGGTGTACGGCGGATTGCTGGCGGCCCATGTCGCGTGGGTCGGGGGTGTCTTGGCGCTCGCGCTGCTCGCTTGACGCGGGATGGCCGGAGGCCCCGGAGGCCCGGAGCCCGGCGGGGTGCCGGGCCCCGGGGCGGGGTCACCGCCGCCGCGGGGCGTAGCGGTCGTCGGTGTGCAGGCCGCGGAGGACGGCAGGGCTGAGGCCGACGCGGGCGATCTCGGTGAGGCCGGGGCCGTCGTGGACGGCGAAGGCGACGATGTGCTGGCCGGGCTGGGGGGCCTGGGAGGCGCACGCTTCGTCCCAGAGCGGGCCGAAGGCGGGGGCGTCCCAGGAGGGGCGGAGCACGAGGGCGCCGTCCGGGGTGCGGAGGAGGTCACCGACGCGCACCATGGCGGTGGCGTCGCGCCCGCGGATGAGGCGGGCGTAGGCGCCGCGCGCGGCGCCGGGGCGGAGGAGCTCCTCCGCCAAAAGAACGTTCAGCATGTCAACCTCTCGACGGTGGGCCGTTGCCCACAGGGCTGCCTGCCTGCCGCGACGTTGCGGAGGTGGGCCAGAGGAGAGGGAGCGGTGAACGTTAGGGCGTGAGCATGGGGACCTTTGTGGGGACCTTTGTGGGGGTGACAGAGGGGAGACGCACGGCGGGGTGTGGAGCGGACAGCCGGGCGGCGGGATTTGTGCGCGGCTCGTGGGGGCGGCGCTGGGGTGGGGACTTTGGGGGCTATCGCCGGGGCGGGCCGGTGGTCAAGCCCCGAGCGGCCACAATCACACGCGCACCCCCCGCACCGCCCCATCCACCAGCGCCCGCAGACCCGCTGCGTCCACCCCGAGCGGCCCCAGCGCGGCGAGCGCGCGGGCGATGCGGCGGTCCCGGTCCGCCTCGACGACGGCGACGAGCCCGTCCAGCCCGGCCGCCTCGAGGTCTGCCGCCCCGTGGGAGAGCGCGACGTGGAGGATCTGCGGCGGCGTCGCGCCCATCGCGAGGGTGGGCTCGGCCGGCAGGCGGGCGGCGGGACGGCACCGGAGGGTCAGCGTCCCCACCCGGAGCGCGTCGGGCGTGAGGTGGACCGAAATCGGCGCGCGGCCCGAGAGCGCGCGGGCGAGGCGGCGAAGCTGCGCGGCGGGGACCCGCGCGAGGGCCGGGGCGCACGCGCCCTCCCAGGCGACCGGCAGGCGCGCGCCCATCCGCTCGATGAAGAGCTCATCGGGCGTGGCCTCCAAGATGACCTCGGCGGCGTCTTTCGGGCAGCGGTGGCGCAGCACCTCCCGGATGGCGTGGGCGAGGGCGGACGGCTGGAGGGACGGCATGGGCGGATCCTGTGGGAGAAAGCGGCGGAAGGCGTCGAGGGCCGAGGGCGACGGCGCGCGGCTGCCGGGGCGGCGGACGGGCCCTCGGTGGCGCCGCGGTGGCGGGGATGGGGCGCCGCTCGCGGGCGCACGCGGCCGTGGGCCCCGACCGGACAGCCAGGCGGCGTGTTTGCGGGCGCGGTGCACCGCCGCGCGACTGTCCGCCGCGATGGGGCGCGGCCGTCTCTTGCCCAGACGCCTTGCCCGCCACCTCGGCCGGCCGCGCTCGCCCGGCTGTCCGCCCTGCGCGCTGGCGGCGTGTGTTGTCGCGACGCCGTCCCCAGGTTCCCACGGAGACCCCCATGCCCCGCTCGTCCGCCCCGCCCGCCGGCACCCACCTGTTCGTCCGCCGCACGCTCTACGAGCACCACGGCATCAGCGCCGGGTCCGGCCGCGTCATCCACTTTGCCCCGGACGCGGGGGTCGCCACCTTCAGCCCGGAGGCGCTCCGGACCGCCCGCATCCGGTACGCGTCGCTCGATGCGTTCGCCGAGGGGGAGGAGATCGAGGTCGACCCCGCGCCCGCGGCGTTCAGCGGCAGGGAGGTCGTGGCCCGCGCCCGCGCGCGGCTCGGGGAGCGCGGCTACGACCCGGTGGCCTGGAACTGCGAGCACTTCGCGCGGTGGTGCCGCACCGGCCGCGCAGAGTGCTTCCAGGTGGACCGGGTGGTTCGCGCGGCGGATGTCCTGGATGCCGCGGACGTCGCCGGGCCCCGGGATTTGGTCTTGGTGCTCCCCCCCATCTGCCCACGCGGACGTGGCTGGGGGGACGCCGCCCGCGGCATGCTCCGGCCCGAGGACCGCGAGCGACACCGCCGCCCGGCGTCGGCCCTGGAGGAGCTGGCGCGCCTGGTGCTGCCGGCGCTGACGCTGTGGTGATGAAGCGGCCGCTCGGCGCGGCGTCACGGGGGCGCGCCCCGGGTGCGGGAGAGGCGCGCGCGGACGGGGAGGTGGTCGGACGGATTGCGCGGGTCGGGCAGGCGGCGGTGCGGCCCCAGCGGCATGACCCGGACATCGAGGGCGTCCCAACCCGGGCCGGTGGCGATGACATCGATGGACTGCGGCAGCCCGTTGGAGCGGAAGGTGGGGCCGCGCGGGCTCGCGTCTCGGTAGCCGGCGGCGTGCAAGGCCTCCCGCTCGGGCCACCCGTGCCCGGCGTTGAAGTCGCCGACGACGATGTCCGGGTGGTGATCCTGCAAGAAGCCGAGGTGCCGGACGCCCGGCCGGGGTGCCGGGGCCCCCCGCGCCGCCCACGGCAGGTGGACGACCGCGACCCGCGGCCCGCCCTCGACCGCTGCGACGAGCGCCACCTTGCCGCGGGTGGCCTGCTTGACGATGGTGGCGTGCAGGCCGTCCGCCCGGACGAACAGCGCGAGGCCTTCGCCGTTGTGGGGCGCGAACGCCGCGTGGTGGTGGGGCAGCGCGGCGCGCAGCGCGGCGAACTGCCTGGGCTCGACCTCTTGGAGGGCGATGATGTCCGCGGGGCAACGGCACAAGGCGCGCACGACCCCTGAGGCGCGGAGCGGGCCGCGGAGCGCCCGGCGGGCGACCCCGGGGTACCACGCGGGGTTGATGTGGCGGTCCGCGAGGATGTTCCAGGTCACCAAGGACCACTGCCGCGCCTGCGGCTGCTCTGGAGGCGCGCTTGTGGCGGATGGGAGGACGTCTGCCATGGAAAAACCTCGCGAGGGGAAGGGTACACGCAGCGGGTCCTCTCGAACGGACAGCCCGCGGGGTGGACCCGGGTTGCGCGCGTCGCCGGGTGGTTGCGTGCAGCGCGGTGTCCGCGCTGGTCCCGATGGGATACCGCTGCACGGGCCGACGGACCAGACGCAGCCCCGGGAGCCTACGGATGACGCTGAATCGCCAGAACGGTCCAGCGGCCGGCGGCTCCCGTCCCATGCCGGCGTGGACCGAAACCCTCGACCTCCGGTCCATCGCCGCGGCGCATGCGACGCCGCTGTACCTGCATGACCCCGCGACGCTCGGGCGCGCCTTCGATGCCTATGCGGCGTTGGTGGGCCCGGCCGGCGTTCGCTATCCCGTGAAGGCGAACCCCTCGCCGGTGGTGCTCGAGGCCATCGCTCGGCGTGGCGGCGGCGCCGACTGCGCCTCGCCCACCGAAGTGACGGCGGCGCTCCTCGCCGGCATCCCGCTGGCGCGCATTCACTACAACACACCGGCGCCCAACCTGGACTTCGCCGTGGCCCTGCTCCGCCGTGGCGCGACGGTGGTCGCCGACAGCGCAGCGATGCTGGCCGCGCTGGACAGCGCCCTGTCCCCCGCCGACCAAGCCGGCCGCCTGTACATCCGGGTCAACCCAGGCGCCTTGCCGGGCTACCGCGTGGCGGCGGAGCACCAGCGATACACCGCCCACGGGGACCCCCGCTCCCAATTCGGCGTCCCCTCCGAAGACCTGCTGCACGCGGCGTCCGCCACGCGGCTTCCGATCACCGGGCTCCACGCGCACGTCGGCACGATGATGGACAACATCGACGCGTTCGTGGAGGCGCTCGCTTTTTTGCACGCGCTCGCCGACGCCTTGGCGGAGGGCTCGGGGCACCGGCCGACGTCCATCAATCTGGGCGGCGGGCTCGGCCTGCCGCACGACCGCACGCAGGTTCATCCCTCGATCGAGGCGCTGTGCGACGCGCTGCGCCCGCGGCTTCGTGCGGACATGGACTACGAGGTGGAGCCCGGGAACTCGCTGGTGGGCGATAGCTTCGCGCTCCTCACGCGCGTCGTCGCGAAAAAGTCCACGAGGGGCCGCACCTGGGGGATCTGCGAGGTCGGGACCGACCAGCTGGTCAAGCACACGGTGGCAGGGTGGCGGCACGAGATCGTCGGTCCCGCCCACGCGCCGCTGCCGACCGCGGGCCCGGACGCGCTCGCGGGGCCGATGTGCTTCGCGGGGGACGTGCTCCTCGCAGAGACGGATCTCACAGGGATCAACGCCGGTGATCCGCTGCTCATCCTCAATACGGGTGCGTACTGCGAGTCCATCGCGAGCCGCTTCAACGGGCGATTGGGCCTGGCGACGGCCATCGTGGAGGGCGGCCGCGTGGTCCGCGTCGCGCGCGGGGAGGAGGACCCATTCTTCGCGCTGGAGGCCGCCGCGCTCCGGCCCATCCCCGCGGCGGGCGGGCCTGGGTCGGGCGAGGTGCCGGCCGGCCGGCTCGCCGCCCTTCAGAGCGTGTACATGCAGCAGGAGGCGCAGGCCGACTCCTACGAGGTCTTGAGCGCCCGGTGCGATGGGGAGGGCGTCTACACGTTCCAGGTTGAGGTCGATGCACCGTGCGGGTTTCTCGGTGTGCCCCTCGCGGTGCGCATCGTGGGCGACGCCTCCATCCGCGCGGTCGGGCTCGCGCTGGGCTGGGACGCGAAGCGCACCGCGGTCCTCGCGCGGCGCTTCGCGCTCCGGTGCGACGCGCCGCTGCCCGGGCAGGGCCGGATGCGCTGTCGGGTGGCGGTGAGCGCCCTCGCGCCCTCGGTGTGGAGCCCCGCGAGCCTGTCGGGCACGGTGCGCTTTGAGCTGGGCGACAGCGGGGAGATCGTGGGGACCGCGCAGGTCTCGGTGCCAACGGGGGGATGAGGGCGGGGCGGCTGCGCTACTCCACGTAGCCCAAGAACAAAGGTTCAAGGGTTGTTCGGGAGGGCTCCCCCGCCTCGGTCATCACGCGCTCCTCTCCGGAACCCCCACGATCTCCTCCATCTGCTCCAGCGCGCTCCGCAAGTCCGCCAAGATCTCCTTGGGCTCGGGCAGGTTCTCCGCGTCGAGCAGGCCGGCGTCCATGAGCCAGAACTTGCCAAGGCTGCACTTGTCGCGGATGACCAATTCCTCGTACTCATACGCCCGCCACCGCCCATGCGGCGTTGCCTCGGTGTCGCCTGCCGCTCGTGCAGCGCCCCGGTCTTGTAGAGCAGGAGCAGCAGTTAGGTGAACTGCTCAAGGTCGTCGCCGTAGGACAGGCCGTCGTCGCCAAGGTCGTTGCAGTAGGACCAGACCTTGTTGACGATACGTTTGGCGTCGGCGCTCATGAGTGGCGTTCCTGCGATTCTGGACAGTCGAGCGGGGGGGGCGGCGGCAAGTCGACGACCCACTCAGACTGGTGCCAGCCAAGTGTGGCGAGCCGGGTGGCGAGTTCGGCGCGGAGTGTGGGACCATCGGGCACGACGACGAGACCGTCTTCGAGGTTGCCGATTTGAATCGTCGTTTGACTACATCTGAAATTAACATGTGTGGACAAACATGGGCGAACATTCAACCTGAACATGTCCCTGG
>JBEIVK010000315.1:0-5023 GCA_040373935.1 Alphaproteobacteria bacterium | reverse complement strand
GCATGCGTGCAGATGAACGGATGCTCCCATTCGGCGCGCTATCTCGCGCAGGTGGACGTGCTGGTTCGGCGCGCCACCGCGGCCGGCGCCACGCTCGTCCTCACACCCGAGGCGACCGACTGGCTCGGCCCGCACGACGAGAAGGTGGCGCGCGGGGCTCTAAGTCGAGCGCGTTGGTGAACCACGTTTCGACGCCGGTGCTCTCGTATAGGAACGGCAGCCGCCGGACGGGCACCTGCAAGGGCTTGGGGGCCTTGGTGGCGTAGTCGCAGGTCTGCGCCTCGGCGGTCGACAGCGTGACGCCGGCCTTCTTCGCCTCGACGACACCCACCAGCAGGTCGCCGAGGAAAACGAGGTAGCCGGCGGGGCCGGCGTGGGTCTGGAACCCGCGGATGTCGACGCCGGGGGCGGCGGCGGGGTTTATCGCGGCGCGGTCTTGGATCTGCCAATCCGCCGAAAGTAGCTCCGCGTCGATCTGCCGACGGGCGCGCTGTTCGGGATTTTCGTGGGCGGTGGTGGACACGCGGCGCTCGTCCTCCCGTGCGGACCGAATTGTGGCAGAAATGGAGTCCATTTGCTCGGGCGTTGGAGCGGTGCTGCCGCCACGCTACTCCACGTACCCCAGCGCCCGCAACGCGTCTTCCTCTGCGACCTCTGCCCCTGCAGACTCGCCAGGTGCTGCCTCTGTCGCCATCCCCGCCGCCCGGCGCGCATGCGCCCCCGCGCCGTCCTCCACGGTCGGGTCCTCCACCCAGACGGTGTCGGGCACGCCCGCGCGGTGGGCGTCGAGCGCGGCGACGAGCGCGGGCGGGACCGGCAGCCCGAGGCGCGGCGTGCGCTCCCCCGGGTCGCTCGTGCGAGAATAAGCGTGCACGAAGCGGCCCTCGGGACCTGCACTGTCGAGGAGGGCGTAGCCTCCGTCGCGCGCGGAGAGCTCCTTTCCGGCGGGGCCGCGCGGCGTGCAGCCGAACAGACGGTTCTGCTTGCAGTGGGAGCTCTCGCCGAGGACATACGGGCGGCCGGCGCCGGGGGCGAGCATGTCGAGGCCGTCGGCGGCGGGCAGGGGCGGCAGGCCGAGGGCGCTCAGCACGGTGGGCGCGACATCGGCCAAGGAGACGAGGGCGTCGGTGCGCTCGCCGGCCCGGGCGTTGCCAGGCAGCTTGACGATGAGGGGAACGTGAAGCTGCTCGGCGTGCGCAGAGAAGCCGTGGTCAAACCAGAGGGAGCGCTCGGTGAGGGACTCCCCGTGGTCCGCCAGCAGGACGATGAGGGCGCCGCGGTAGCGGTCTTGCTTGCGGAGGGAGGTGACGATGCGGCCGACCTGCTCGTCGGCCATTTCGACGCGGGCGGCGTAGGCTGCGGCGTAGCGGGCCGGGTCGGTGACGGTGAGGCTGCGCTGGTAGGGCGGGAAGTGGATGCGGTCCCCGTCGACCGGGGCGTCGGGCGGGAAAACCCCATGCTCCTCGCGGCTGAACAGCGGGCCGTGGGGGTCGAAGGTGTGGAACCAGAGGAAGGCGCGTTCGTGGTAAGCGAGGTTTCTCACGTACTGCACGGCGCCGGCCACCGTGACCTTGCCGGCCCGGCGGATCCCGGGCGGCGGCCGGTACACCTCGAAGCCCTGGGCGATGCCGACCTCCGGGCGCAGCGTGTACCCGGAGACGAAGCCGGCCGTACGCCAGCCTTCGCCCTGAAGCACCTCGGCGAGGGTGAGGGCGGCGCCGGGAAGGGTGTCGCCGCCGCGGAAGGCGTTGACCCGCATGCCGTGGGTGGCGGGGAGCTGGCCCGTCATCACCGTGGAGAAGGACGGCCCGGTGACGCTGATGGCGGACCAGGCCTGCGTGAAGGCCACGCCGTCCCGGGCCAGGGCGTCCATGTGCGGGGTGCGCGCCGGCGAATCGGCCGCGAAGGCGCCGACGTGGTCCACCCGCAGGGTGTCCACGGTGATGAACACGACGTCGGGCGGCCCGAGGGTGCGACACCCGCCGAGCAGCACCACCCCCGCGAAGGCGCCGATCCGAAGCACGCGCCCGCCTAACCGGCCTGCCCGCCGCCGGCCGCCGGGCACCGGATCAGCGGCACTCCTGGGTGCGGCTGGAGTTGCCGGCCGGCGTGCTGCACGAGAAGGACGACCAGGACCAGTCGCAGTCGGTGTACCAGGTGCCGACGCTGCCGCAGCTCGGCACGCTGCCCGAGTTGCGGAAGCCCGACTGGTTGGCGTAGCAGCCGCTCGCCGTCAGGCCGCTGCAGGAGAGGGTGTCCGTGTAGCGCTTCTGCTGCGAGCTGTCGCAGTTGTAGTCGTAGCTGCCGTCGCCACGGCTCGTGGTGAACCACGACGAGGCCCCCGGGTTGGCCGAGCCGTTGGAGTCGTAGCAGTCGGTGTTGTAGGTGCTCGTGTAGTAGCCGGAGGGCGCGCACAAGCAGCGGCCCGTCGTCGTGCCGTAGGCGTCGCCGTCGAAGTCGTAGTAGTAATTTGTGCAGAGGGCGGCGCCCTCTTCGTCGGCCGACCCGTTGCAGTTGTTGTCCACGCCGTCGCCGCAGCGCTCGGTGGCCGCGGGGCTGATGGCGGCGTTGCTGTCGTTGCAGTCCCCGCTGATCTCGGCGTAGCCGTCGCCGTCGTCGTCGTAGTTGACGGTGCCCTCGTCGGCCACGCCGTCGCAGTCGTTGTCCACGAAGTCCGCCAGCTCCGGCGCCCCGGGGTACACCGAGGTCGAGCCGTCGTTGCAGTCGCCGGCCGTCTCGGCCCAGCCGTCCCCGTCGTCGTCGAAGCACGGCGTTGTCTCGTCCACGATGCCGTCGCAGTCGTCGTCTTCGCCGTCGCAGGCCTCGGCCGCGCCGGGGTACTGCGTCGCGTCCGCGTCGTCGCAGTCGCCGCCCACCTCGGAGAGGCCGTCCCCGTCGTCGTCGTAGCCCTCGGTGCCTTCGTCCGTCAGGCCGTCGCAGTCGTCGTCTCGCGAGTTGAAGAACTCGTCCGCTTGCGGGTTGACGCTGGCGTCGCCGTCGTCGCAGTCCCCTTGCTCTTCGGTGAAGCCGTCCCCGTCGTCGTCGATGGCGGTGCGGGCCAGCACGTCGAAGTAGCCGGTGGCGCTCGCCGTGTCCCCGCCGCTGTCCGTCACCGTGTAGGTGAGCAGGTGCCGCCCGACGCCCAAGGTGCCCTCGCAGGTGGCGAGGCCCGTGCCGTCGGCCGTCGGTGCGCAGATCTCGCCCGACAAGTCCGAGGTGAAGCTGAGACGCAGCGCCTCCGGCTCGTCTTGGGCGTCCGACACCTCGGCGGCGAACTCGAAGGGCTCGCCCTCGATGCCCGTCTCGCCGGAGATGGGGCGGATCATCGCGATCTCTGGCGCCTCGGGGAGATCGTTCACCGTGAAGGTGATGCTCGACTGCGCCGACTCGCCGCGCGAGTCCACCACGAGCAGGCTGATGATGTGGTTGCCCGAGGAGAGGTTGGCCGTCTCGTAGAGGGTGAAGCCGTCCTGCACGGTGAACGGCCCCGGCAGCTCGCCGTCGATGTCCGAGGCCCAGCGCACCTGCAGCTCGTCGTCACTGTCCGAGTCGTCGTTGACGCGGCCCTCGAAGGCGACGATGGCGCCCTCGTCCGCCGCGCTGCCGTCCGGCGGGGAGATGATCGACGCGCTCGGCGGCGAGTTGATGATGGCCACCGCCTTGTCGCCCCCCGAGCAGGCGGCGAGCAGGAGGGCGAGGGCGAGGCTGGGGCGGCTGGTCGGCATGGGTTCCCCGTGGGGCGGAGCGATGGACACAGGATAACAGGCCGCACGCCCATCCACTTGACCGGGCGTTGACAAGGGGGCACACATGCCGCTGGTCGCCTGCGTGCAGATGAACGGAAGCTCCGATTCGGCGCGCAATCTCGCGCAGGTGGACGCGCTGGTTCGGCGCGCCGCCGCGGCCGGCGCCACGCTCGTCCTCACCCCCGAGGCGACCGACTGGCTCGGCCCGCACGACGAGAAGGTGGCGCGCGCCGAGCCCCTCGGCGGCCCGTTCTGCGCGGCGATGTCCGCCCTCGCCCGCGAGCTGGGGATCACCCTGCTCATCGGCAGCCTCGCCGAGCGCGGCCCCGCGGGCCCCGGCGGCGCCCCGCTCACCCACGCCTGGAACACGAGCGTGCTCTTCGGCCCGGACGGCGCCCGCACCGCGGCCTACCGGAAGATCCACCTCTTCGACGTGGACCTCGCGGCCCGGGGCGGCGTCTCCTTCCGCGAGTCGGATCGCACGCTGCCCGGCGACGCCCTCGTCGTGGCGGACTCGCCGGTGGGCCCGCTCGGCCTCTCCGTCTGCTTCGACCTGCGCTTCCCCGAGGTCTACGCCGGCCTCGTCGCCCGCGGCGCCCGCGCCCTCACGGTCCCGTCGGCCTTCACCCTGATGACCGGCAAGGACCACTGGCACGCCCTCCTGCGCGCCCGTGCCATCGAGACGCAGTGCTTCGTCTTCGCGCCGGCCCAGTGGGGCCCACACGACGACCGCGGGCTGCGCCGGTCGTACGGCCACAGCCTCATCGTGGACCCGTGGGGCACCGTGCTGGCCGAGTGCGGGGACGGCCCGGGCCTCGCGCTCGCCTGGGTGGACCCGGCGGTGGTCGACGAGGTGCGCGCCCAGATCCCCGTCGGCGCCGCCCGGCGCCTGTGCTGAGCGCGCTGCTCCTCCGCGTCGGCGCCGCCGTCGCGGGCCCGGTGGACGACGGAGACCGCGCCTGGGCGGCGGGGGACCGCCGCGCCGCCCGTGCCGCCTGGGTGCAAGCCGAGGTCGGCGCCGACCCGGCCGCCGCCGCGATGGCCGCCGTGCGCCTGCTCCTCGTGGACGGCACCACCGGCCTCTTCACCCACGGCCCGCGCGCCGACGCCGCCCTCGCCCGCTGCCCAACGGCCGACCCGGCCTGCGCCCTCGCCACGGCCGACTACCTCCTGTTCACCCGGCACATCGGCATCCCCACCGAGCCGCGCAGCCTCGCCGCCGCCGTGCGCGCCGCCCGCGCGGCAGACCCCGACCGGGGCGCCTGCCGCGCCGCCTG
>JBEIVK010000027.1:0-14995 GCA_040373935.1 Alphaproteobacteria bacterium | reverse complement strand
GGGGGGTGGCCGCGACCACGGCGACCGCGGCGGCGCAGACCGCCGCCATCGCGACGGCGGACAGAAAGCCACGAATGGCGGCCCGGCGCAAGGCGGCGGGGTCCATCGGCGGAGCATCGGAGGCGGGCAGCACGGCGGGATCGTAGCGCACCGCGCGGGCCGGCGCGGGCCCGCGGCGCGCGCGACGACCTCAGCCGCTCCCGCCCGTGCGCTCCAGCAGCCCGTACTTGTTGAGCTTGTACCGGAGCGTGTTGCGTTCGAGGCCCAACATCCGACCCATCACCGCGCGGTCCCCGCTGGCCGCCCGGATCGCGTCCAGCAAGACCCGGCGTTCGACCTGCTCCAGGTGGGCGCTCAGCGGGAAGCCGGGCGCCCACGCGGCCGCAGGCTGCGCCTCGGCGGCCGGACGGGGCGGGAGCTCCAGCTCCGCGGCGCCCAGCACCACCGCGCGCTCGGCGAGGTTGGACAGCTCGCGCAGGTTTCCGAGCCACGCGTGGGCACGCAGGGCGTCGAGCAGCGCGGGCGCGCAGGCGGGCTCGGGGCGGCCGAGGGCCCGCGCGTGGGCGACCAGGAAATGCCGCAGCAGCGGCACCACATCCTCCGGACGGGCGCGAAGCGGCGGGATGCGCAGGTGCAGGACCGCGAGCCGAAAATACAGCTCTGCCGGGAAGGCGCCGACCGCCACGCGCGCGTCGAGGCCCGGCTTGGCGGTCGCGACGAGGCGCGGCGCAGCCCCGGGCTCGAGCACCGAGAGTTGGCGTTGCAGCTCAGCGAGCGCCGGGTCCGTCCATTCGTCGACCGCCGCGAGGAGCACGAGCCCCGCCTCGGCGAGGCCGGTGATCGGGCGGCCGGGCAGGGCGACCCGCAGCGGGCGATCAGCGTCTGGGCCGTTTTGGTGCAGCCAGCGGGCAAAGTGCCGGCGGCCGGTGCCCGTCTCGCCCTCGAGCAGGACGGCGCTGCGCACCGGCGCGAGGCGCACGGCCTGCGCCCGCAAGGCCTCCATCGCGGGGCTCTCGCCCACCAACGCCAGCCCGGCCGGCGCGGCGCCGCGAAAGTCTCGCACCCGACGCAGCAGGACCTCGGCCGTCACCGGCTTGGTGAGGAAGTCCACCGCGCCGTGGCGCATCGCCTCGACCGCCGCCTCGATGCTCCCGAAGGCCGTGATGACGATGGCGTCCACCGGCCGGGCCAGCGCCCGCGCCGCGCGGACCACCGCCAGGCCGTCGACCGGCTCCATCCGGAGGTCGGTGAGGACGAGATCAAAGGGGCTGGCGCCGAGACGCGCGATGGCCGTCGCGCCGTCGAAGCACACGGTCACGGAGTGCCCGTCGCGCTCGAGCAGCATGGCCGCCGCCTCGGCCGCGGTGCGGTTGTCGTCCACGACCAGGATGTGCAGCGCGCTCATGAGGACTCCGGGGCGTCGAGGGGCAGCACCGCCTCGAAGCGTGCGCCGCCGAGCGGGCTCTCGTCGACGCGGATAGACCCGCCGTGTGCCCGCACCACTTGCGACACCAACGCGAGCCCGAGGCCGGTGCCGCCCGGCTTGCGGGAGACGAAGGGCTGAAACACGGCCTCGCGGTCCCCCGGAGGGACGCCGGGACCGTCGTCTTCGACGACCAGGACCGCCGAGCGCGACCGCGGACGAAGCGCCACCGTGACTTGACCGGGCGGCTTCTCGGCCGCGAAGTGGACGGCGTTGAGGACGAGGTTCTCGATGGCCCGCCGGACCAGGCTGGCATCCACCACCGCGGCGAGACGCCCCGGGAGGTGGACGAGGAGCCGCACGCGCCGCGCGCGCGCCTCCGCCTCTGCGATGACCACAGCAGCCTGCACGACGTCCACGAGGTCTGCCGGCTCCCGCCGCACCTGCAGGGGCCCCGAGCTGCGCAGGATGCGCTGGACCACGGCCTCGAGCTGAAGGATCTCGCCTTCGATCTTGGCGAGCAGCTCCCCCCGGCGGGCCGCATCCGGCTCGATGCGGGCGAGCGCGCAGAGCAGCGCGAGCGACTGGAGCGGGTTGCGCACCTCGTGCGCCATCATGCTGGTGAGCTGGGCGACCACCTGCAAGCGGCCTTGGATCTCGTCTTCTCGGGCCTCGACGGAATGCGCGAGCGCGTTCACGGCCCTCGCCAGCGCCGCGATCTCGTCCGGCCCCCGCGCCTCCACGCGCACGCCGCGCTCGCCGGCGGCGATGCGACCGGCCGCCGCCGCCGCCACCTGCACCGGCCGCAGCAACCAGCGGGTCCCCGCGCCCACCACCACGCCCACCACGGCCCCCGCCGCGAGCGAGGCCCCGCGCGCCTCCGGCGGCACGAAGACCGCCGCCACCGCGACCCCCAGGGCCGCCATGACCCCGGAGGCCGCCGAGATGCGCCAGGTGGCCGAGACGGGGGCCGTCAAGGCCCTACTTGACCTCGACCGTCTTCGCGGCGCCCTCGGCCTTGCCCGACTCCTGATCGGTCGCGTCCTCGGTGGCCCGCTGCCGCAGCGCGAGCCCCTCGAAGCCGGTGAGCGGGTAGGCGCCGTCGGCGGCGGCGGGGCGCATCAAGTCGGCCTGGGCCGCGAGCGCGGCCTCGTAGGCGCGCCCGTGGTCGTACTGGAGGTGGTGGCCGGAGGCGCAGGCCCCCAGCGGGAGAAGCAACAGCGCAGAGAGGGAGCGGATCATGGGGGCGAGACCTCGGAGGGTGCGGAGAGACGGGCGAGGGCCTCGGCGGCGCGGCGATCCGCAGGGCGGAGGCGAAGGGACTCGGAGTAGGCGGCGCGCGCCGCGACGGGATCGCCCCGCAGCTCCAGGGCGACGCCCAGGTTGTACTGGGCAGAGGCGGCATCGCCGGCGGCGGTGAAGGCCCGGAGGGCTTCGGCGGTCTGGCCGGCGGCGACGAGGGCGAACCCGAGGTTGTTGCGGGTCCGGCGGTCGGACGGGTCGCGCTCCAAGGCCGCACGCAGGGCCTCGACCGCCCCCGGGGCATCCCCCGCGCTGAGCCGCGCAAAGCCGAGGTTGTTCCAGGCGGCAGCGGAGCGCGGATCCGAGCGGGTGGCGGCCTCGAAGGCGCGCACCGCCTCCCCGACGGCGCCGGCGTCCATGCGCAGCACGCCCAGCTCCCGCCACGCCTCGCCGTTGCGGGGTTCGGCGTCCACGACCCGCTGCAGCAGCACGGCCGCGTCGTCCAGCAGCCCGGCCGCCCGCAAGGCGCGGGCCTGCACGAGGTCGATCTCCACCCCGTCCATCCCCTCCGCCCGCAGCGCCCCCAAGACCTGCAAGGCACCCTCGGGCGAGCCGGCGTCCACGAGCGCTCCCGCGAGCAACAGGCGGGTTTGGTCGCGGCCGCCGCGCTCGTCCCAGGGCGGCGGCGGCGCGACGCCCGCGCGCGCAGCACACCCGGCCAGCCCGAGAGCGAGCAGCCCCGCGCGCAACAACGCCGCCCTCATTCGCCCGACATCGCGGGGATGAGCGTGCGGACGACGCTGACAAAGGCAGGCCCCGCCAGCACCACGAAAAGCCCCGGAAGGATGAAGAGGATCATGGCGACGGTGAGCTTGGGGCTGATCTTGGCGGCGCGCTCCTCCGCGGCGAGCATTCGCTTTTTGCGCACCAGGTCGCCGTGGATGCGCAGCGCGCGGGCCACCGACGTCCCGAAGCGCTCCGCCTGCACCAGCACGTTCACGAGCTGATTCATGTCTTCGAGGCCGGTGCGTTGATCCAGCCGGCGGAGGGCCTCGATGCGCGGCATGCCCGCCGCGACCTCATGGTTGACGAGCTGCAGCTCGCGGGCGAGCTCCGGCGCCGCCGATTCGATCTCCTGCGCCACCCGCCGGAACGCGGCGTCCAGCCCCAACCCGGCCTCGACACTGCTCACGAGGAGGTCCAGCGCGTCCGGGAAGGGCTTGAGCAGGACCGCCTGGCGGTTCTCCAGCTTGTTGCTGATGAAGATGGCCGGCAGGAAGTACCCCGCCGTCGCGGCGGCCAGCACGAAGAACAGCGTGAAGACCAGGCGCATCTCGGGCAGCGCCACCCACAGCACCAGCGGCAGCGCCAGCGCCAGCCCCGCGCGAACGGCGCTGTAGACCTCCAGCGCGTTGCGGCTGCGGTACCCGGCCTGAAGCAACCGGCGGCGCATCAGGTCTGCCTCGTCGCCGTCGGAGGGCCGCGCGAGCGCGCCAAGGTTGCTCGCCACGCCGCTCACGGCGGGGGCGCCGGTGAGGAGAGGGTCCAGCTCCCGCCGCCCGCCCGTGAGCTCGGCCACGCGGTCTTGGGCGGTGCGCTGTGGGTTCAGCAGCGTGCGCACGCCGAAAAACGCCAGCATCACCGCGCCGAAGACGAGGAGGCTGGCGATGATGCCGACGACGTCGAGGTTCACGCGGGCTCCGGGCGAGTCAAAGTCATGTTTCGACCGACGAGATCCGGCTCATCACAAAGACACCGGTGCCAAACAGGCTCACCGCTCCGATGGCGAGCTTGATGCCGAGCGGGTCCGTCACGAGCGGGAGCAGGTAGAAAGGCCGGATCGCCGCGATGAGCGTGAGCAGCACGAACGGCAGCCCGCCGAGAATGTAGGCCGAGATGCGGGCCTCGGCCGTGAGCGCCTTCACCTTGGCCTGGAAGACGAAGCGGTCCCGGATGGTGCGGGAGATGTTGTCGAGGATCTCGATGAGGTTGCCGCCGGTGTCCCGCTGCAACAGAACGGAGGACACGAAGATCTTGATGTCAAACGAGGTGGGGTTTCGAACCGAGAGGTTCTGCAAGGCGTCGCGCAGGTCGCGCCCCACGTTGTGCTCCTCGAAGACGCGGCCGAGCTCCTGCGCGACGGGCGGCTGCATCTCCTCGGCGCAGAGCTTCAGGGCGTCGCTCAAGCCGTGGCCGGCCTGCAAGGAGCGACTGATGAGGTCCAAGGCGTCGGGCAGCTGCTGGGACAGCGCCGCGGCCCGCTGTTCGGCGGCCCGGCCGAGCAGCATCACCGGCACCCCAGCGAACAGCAGCCCGGCCAGCGCCAACGGGCTGCGGAAGACCACTCCGCCGACCAACAGGCCGCCGACGCCCCACAAGGCCGCCCGCGTCACCAGCCCGGAGAAGGGGTACGGCTGCCCCGCCTGCAGGAGCCGCGCCTCGAGGGCGCGCCCGTAGTCGCCCAGCGACGCGGCGATGGGGTCCCGCGCGTTGGGCCGGAAGAGGGAGTCCTCCTCCTCTTCGGTGAGCGTGCCGAGGCGACGCGCCACCAACCGCGACCGTTCGGCCTCGCGGGACTGCAGCGTGCCCCACGCGAAGGTCGCCACGACCAAGGTCCCCACGAACACGACGACAGTGAGGATGACGACGAGCGCGGGGTTCATGGTCAGACGTCCAGGCGGAAGCGGAAGGTGTCCGGGGGGAGGTCGATGCCGTTGCTCCGAAGGCGCCCCACGAACTTCGGACGCGTGCCCGTCGCCATGAAGGACCCCCGCACCCGGCCCTCGTCATCCACCGTCTTCTGCTGGAAGACGAAGAGGTCCTGGGTCGTCACGACGCTGCCTTCCATGCCGGTGATCTCCGTGATCGCCAGGATGCGCCGCGTACCGTCGGAGAGGCGGTCCAGCTGCACCACGAGATCCAGCGCCCGCGCCATCATCTCCCGGATGTTCTTGTCCGAGAGGTTCGGCATGCCCATGCCGATCATGGTCTCCAGGCGGGACAAGGCGTCCCGCGTGGAGTTGCTGTGCACGGTGGCGAGGCTGCCCTCGTGGCCGGTGTTCATGGCCTGGAGCATGTCGATGGCCTCGGCCCCGCGGATCTCGCCCAGGATGATGCGATCGGGCCGCATCCGCAGGGCGTTCTTCACGAGGTCCCGCGCGGTGACCTCCCCGCGCCCTTCGAGGTTCGGCGGGCGCGTTTCGAGGCGCACGACATGGGGCTGCTGGAGCTGCAGCTCCGCGGCGTCCTCAATGGTGATGATGCGTTCGCCGGCTGGGATGAAGCTGCTCATCACGTTGAGCAAGGTCGTCTTGCCAGAGCCGGTGCCGCCCGAAATCAGGATGTTCAGCTTGCTCCGAACGCATCCGCGGATGACCTCCATCATCGGGCCGGGGCAGGAGCCGAAGGCGACGAGGTCGTCCGCGGAGATCGGGATGGTGCCGAAGCGCCGGATGGACACCACCGGGCCGTCGAGGGCCAGCGGCGGGATGATGGCGTTGAACCGCGAGCCGTCTTGCAGGCGGGCGTCCACCATCGGGTTCGTCTCGTCGATGCGCCGGCCGACCGCGCTCACGATGCGGTCGATGATCTGGAGGAGATGCTCGTTGCTGTTGAAGCGCAGGTCGACTTTTTGGAGCTTGCCCTTTTTCTCGACGTAGACCGTCTCGGCCCCGTTGATGAGGATGTCGGAGATCTCCGGATCCCGCAGGAGCGTCTCGAGCGGGCCGAGCCCGAGGATCTCATCCAGGATCTCCTCGACGAGCCGCTCCCGCTCCAGGCGGTTGAGCGGCAGCGAGCGGGTCTCGACGGTGTCTTCCAGGGTCTTCCGCAAGCGGGCCGACAGCTCGCGGCGGGGCGTGCGCCCGACCTGCTCGAAGTCCAGCGACTCGATGATCTCCTGGTGGAGCTGCTTCTTGATGCGTTCGAACTCGGCGTTGTCCGCGGATGGCCCCGCCCGGTACCGCTGCTGCGCGCCACGGACCCGGTCGATCAGACGATTGGATGACATGAACGGAGGCTCCTCCTCACCGGGATTCTACTAGCCGCCAAACAATCCCCACAGGGGCTTGCGCGCGGCGCCCGCGGCGGCCCGCGGCGCATCCCCGCTGACCAACTCCACGGCCGCGCCGAGGTCCACCGCCGTCGGGCTCCGCTTGTCGACATCGTGCAGCAAGCGGCCCAGGTTCACGGCGCGGGCGCAGAGCTCGTTGTCCGCCCGGATGAACGCGGCGACCGACAGGCCGAGGTTCTGCTCGATGTCCGCCTGCGTGAGCTCGTTGCGCTTGGCCCACTTGTTGACGATGAGGCGGATGGCGCTGCGCTCCACCCCCAGGCGCTCGAGGAGCTGCAGGCGGCGCCAGGCGTTTTTGACATCCACCACGTTGGGGGTGGTGACGAGCAGCACGCGGTCGGCGGCGGAGGTGGCGAGCAGGGTCGCCTCGTCGATGCGGCCGCCGCAGTCGACGAGAACATGCTGGTAGGCCTCGGAGGCGGCCGTGAGCACCGCCATGACGTCCTCTCCGCGGACGAAGTCGTCCCGCAGCTCGGTGGGCTGCGGCAGGAGATGGACCTTCGACGCGTGGATCGTGACGTTCCCGGCGAGCATGCGCTCGTCCAGGCGATCCAGGTTCTGGAGGACGTCGAGGATCGAGGTCTTGGGCTGGAGGTCGAAAAAGGCGGCCGCGTCGCCCATGCTGAAGTCGAGGTCCACCAGGAGCACGCGGGACAGCGGCGCCAGCTCGGCCGCGATGTTGCAGGCCAGGAGCGTGACCCCGCAGCCGCCTTTGCTCCCGACGAAGGCGGTCACCTGACCGGAGGCGGCCTCGTCGTCGTCGGCGAAGGTGGACTCATGGACGGCCTTGCGCAGCAGGTCGCCGTCTTCGGGCAGCACGACGTACTCCCGATAGCCCGCCCGCATGGCCGCGCGGATGCGCTCCGGGTCTGTGCGCTGCGAGATGGCCACCATGTGCAGCCCGGCGACCTCCTGCGCGAGCGTGGGACCGAGGCGCACCGCGACGTCGAAGTTGGCGTCGAAGCCCATGACGACGACGGTGGGACGGTTCTTTCGCACGACCGCGGCGGCGTCTTCGTAGGCCGTGGCGTGCGTCGGCAGCACAGCCTCCGACCCCAGGCACTCGCGGATGAGACCCATCCCCGCGGGCTCGACGCCCACCACGACGACCGTCGCGGCTCCTCGATTGGCACGGCGCAGGCGCATCTGTGAGGCCTCCGGGACGGTCAGCGGGCCAAGCCGACGGGGCCCGTGGGCTCCGCGGTGCGGGACCCCGGGCGAGACGTCAGGCCGAGCAGAAAGAGTTGGAAGTCGTTCGGGTTGGTGTTCTCGGTGGTGCCGGCGGGCGGCGGCACCTCGCCCTTCGCGAGCGGGCGCACGAGCGACGGCGTGACGAAGATCATCAGCTCGGTCTCTGTCTGGCGGTGTTGCACATAGCGGAACAGCGCGCCCACGACGGGGAGATCTCCCAGCAGCGGAACCCGGGCCATCGTGGACTTCGTGGACTCCTGCAGCATGCCGGCCATCGCGAAGGTCTGGCCGCTCTCGATGCGGAGATGGCTCTCGCTCTTCCGAGAGATGAAGCCGGGGATCTCGATGCCCGTGAGGCGCACGGCCGTCGCGGTGTCGACGTCGCTCACCTCGACCGCCACCCGCATGTCCACGACGCCACCGCCGAGCACCGTCGGCACGAAGACCAGCTTCACGCCGTATTCTTTGTACTCGATGGAGATGCGGTTGCCGAAGTTGTTGATGGGGATCGGCACCTCTCCGCCGGCCAGAAACTCGGCCTGCTGCCCGCTCAGCGCGACGAGCGTGGGCTGGGCGAGCGTCTTGGTGAGGCTGCTCTGGTCCAGCACCGAGAGCACGGCGCTCAGGTCCACCGCGCCCGTCAGCGTGCTCAGAACCCGGAAGCTCCCCGCTCCCGGCGCCGGGACCACGCCGCCGTTCACGTTGGTGGCCTGCGGGAGCACAGCGCCCACAGATCCGCTCTCCACGGGCCCGATCAGGCCGAGCCCGAGCACGTTGTCTCCGAAGATGCCGTTCAGGCCGAGCTCGCGCAGGGCGGTTCGGTTGACCTCCGCGAACACCACCCGGAGCTGGACCTGGTGGTCCCCCGTGACCGTCATCAAGTTGACGAAGGGGGCGTCCTCGCCCACCTCGTAGACCTTGGCCATCTCGGCGATCTTCTCGAGGGTGCCCACGTCCGAGACCGGCCCCTCGATGACCAGGCGGTCCTGCATCGGGTAGATGCGCGGCGGCGGGCCATCCACCATCGCGTCCACCCGACGGATCATGTCCGAGAGGTCCCGGTGGATGGTGAGCTCGTAGTTGACGGGGTGCTGCAGGTCGTCGCGGTACCAGATCCAGAGATCCGTCGCGCCCACCTCGACGCCGCGCACCTGAAACTGCCCCTCTTCGAGGAGCTTGATCTGCGCGACGCTCTCGTCGCTGATGAGCACGCGGGAGATCGGGCGGCTCTGGCGGAAGATGTGCGACTGGCCGACCTCGACGTCGATCCAGTTGGTCGAGTCATCGGAGGCCACGGCGGCGCCAGAGGCGGCGAGAGACAGCAGGGACGCGGGGAGCAGAGACAGCATGGACAGCGGGACCTCGGGACGCGGCAGGGCTCAGCGCTTGCGGGCGCGGGATTCGTCGACCTTGGTGCCCGACTCGTCGAAGCGGACGGTGGTCGTGCTCCCGCCCTCGATGACTTCGGCCGTGGTGAGCGGGTGCGGAGCGGCCTGCTCGGCGCGCTGGCGGTTGGACGTCGGCCGCGGGGCCTCCGCCACCGGCGCCGGCGCCTCGGTGAGGCCCAGGAGGGCGCGGGTGTTGAGGGGGCCCGTCGTCTCCTGCTGCGCGATGTCGATGTCGCTGCGCAGGACGAGATGGATGTCCCCGCGCGACACCGCGAGGGCGAGCTTCTCGCTCTCTTCGAGCGTGAGCTCGACCGTGACCGTGGGCTTGCCGCGTCGCGGGGCGTTGGGGTTGGCCGCCGCGTTGGCGCTCGCGCCGCCGCCGGCCTTGCCCTTGTCGTCGGCGTTGGGACGCAGCGCGGAGAGGCTGTCTCCGACCGCGAGGATCTTGATGCCTTGGAGGATCGTCTCCGTGACCCAGCGCGTGTCCATTTGGCGGTCGTCGGGGCGAATGGTGACGATGACGTCCACCCAGTTGCCGGGCTGCAGGTGCCCGCCGAGGTTGGAGCCGGCGTCCGTGTCGATGGTCATGGCGCGCTTGCCGGGCGCGATGATGGCGTTGAGACCGATGCCGGCCTCGCGCCGCGCCATCCGCTCGACCCGCAGCACCTCGCCCTGCAGGATGCGCTCCCGCGGCGTGAGGTTGACCACCTGCTCGAGGTGCTCGCCCAGAAAGACGAGATCTTGCGGGGCGGCGCCGGGCAGGACATCGACCACCGCGAGGTCTTCGGCGGCGATGGGGATCCCCATGTAGAGGTCGCGGGCGGCGACCACGACCTTGACCCGCTCGGGGCCCTCTTGGGCCTTCTTCACCTGCTCCTGCGCGGAGTGCAGGGCGCGCCAAACGAGCCACGCGAGCCCAAGCGCGATGAGGATGGCACCGATGATGAACGCGATCCCGCGACCGCGACCTCCAGACTGCTGGCGCTGCATCGTGCCTCCGCCGGACCGAGCGGCGAGTGGAGAACCAGGCGCGGGCGTGACCCCGCACCACAGAGGGCGCCGAGGGCGTGCCCCGACTCACATTTCAGGTATCCAGCCCAGCGCGTGCGCGAGGGCAGCCAGCGCGAGAGTGGGGGCGTGCGGGATGCGCGCCGGGGGCGGTTGCCCGCGCTGCCGGGCCCATGCCAGGGCGCCGAGCGCCACGAGACCGTGAAGCGCCGCCCCGAGGACGGCCGTGGCGAGGGCGCCCTGCCAGCCAAGCAGACTGCCACAGGCCATCACCAGCTTGACATCCCCGCCGCCGAGCCACCCGCGGGAGAACGGGAAGATCAGCGCCGCGAACGCCACCGCCGCGCCGGCGAGGGCAGCCCCCACACCGGCGAGGCCAGCCCCAGCCGCCCCGAGCCCCAGGCCCGCGAGGAGCCCAAGAAGCACAAGACCGTTGGGGATGCGCCGCTGGCGCAGATCCCAAACCGACGCCGCGCCCACGACGAGGGCGAGCGCGGCCAGCACAGCCGGGGGTGCCCCCATGGAAGCGCCCCCGGCCCGGCCCGACTAGGAGGCGGCGGTGCTGACGGTGTTGGCGACGTTGCTGAACAGGGTGTTCAGCGAGTTGCCGAGGAGGGTGAGGGCGGCGATGATCGCAACGGCGACGAGGCCGGCGATGAGGCCGTACTCGATGGCGGTGGCACCGGACTCGTCTTGGAGGAAGCGGCGAACGAGAGACATGGGAACGCTCCTGGAGCTCTTGGGGGGACACAGGGCGGAGGCGGGAGGCGCCCGCTGCCAAACGAGTACTACGGCACACCCCTGACCCGCAATGAGGGGAAAGCGGAGCGGCGAAAAATTTTTTCCGTGTCCGCCTCTCGCGTGGCACCTTCGACAAAGAGAGGTCCATGCTGGCCCATCGATATTGCCAGCGTTCCACGGTCAATATCCGCGATCACATCTGCAAAGAGTGCGGCCCGCCACCCCTCCAGCGAATGCCCGCGCGCGATCGCGTCGTTCCACGATCGCGGGAGCAACAGCCCGGGGGCGACCCCGAGGTGCGGCCCGGCCGCCAGCGCGGCCACCTCGAACAGCAGCGCGCGCGGCCGCGCCACGGCCGGCAGCGCCTCGGGCGGCGCCGTCGGATCCTGCTCGGCGGTGAGCAGCACCTCGACCAGCGCGTCGATGTCCCGCTGCGCGACGCCGTGCGCCAGGCGACGATTCTGCAGCGCCTCCTCCGCGGTGCGCGGGCGACGGCGCGCCAGATCGAGCAGCACGGCGTCCGTCGCGACCGAGCCAAGCGGCCGGTTGCGCGCCCGCGACTGCTGATCACGCCACGCGCTGAGGTGGCGCAACGCCTGCCGGGCGTCGCGGTCCAGGCGCGGGGCGATGCCCAGGCCGCGCCACCAGGCGTCCGCACCCGCGGCGCCGGGCGGGGGCGCGGCCATCGCCTCCTCGCGGGCCCAGGCGACGCGCTCCGGGGGCGCCGCGGCGGCCAAGACCTCCCACAACGCCAGGGCGAGACGCGCATCATCGGCGGCGTAGGCGAGCTGCTCGGGGCGCAGCGGGCGCCGCGACCAGTCCGACAGCGCGGTGGACTTGTCGGGACGAACGCCGAGCAGCTCCTCGGCGAGATCCGCGAGGCCGATGGGGTAGTGCCAGCCGAGGAAGGCGGCGAGGATCTGCGGATCGTCCAGGCGGGCCGGGCGCACGCCCAGCGCGGCTTCGAGCACCGCGCGGTCGTTGCTGCCGGCGAAGGCGACCCAAGGCCTCCCGTCGAGCACGGCGCGCAGCCCCGCCGCGGGGACGGCGCGGGGATCCACCACGAACGACGCCCCGCCCGGCAGGGCGACCTGCACCAGCATCAGCGCGGGATCTCGACGCCCTTCGGCGTGAAACTCGGTGTCGACGGCGAGGACGGGCGCAGCCTGCGCGGCGGCGCCGAGCGCGTGGAGGCCGGCGGCGGTGTCGACGAGGGTCGGAGGGGGCGACATGGCCGCCCCTGTATCGTCACGGGCGGGCGGGCGACGACGCTGGCCGGGGCGGGGGCCCGGCGGATAGGCCCCGCGCGGACCGCTCCGGGAGCCCCCCTTGCCGCTCAGCGCTGCTTCCTCCCTGCCGGCTCGCGTGGGCGGCTACTTGCTGGAGCGCTTTCCACCGGCGGCCTATGCGGTGCTGGTGACCGTCTTCACCGCCAGCGCCCTCCGGGTCGCCGGGCACCTGGGCGCCCAGGCCCCCGCGCCCGCAGCGTGGCTGGCAGCACCGGTGCTGTTCCTGGTCTTCCTCCACTTGCGGGTCTTCGACGAGCACCGCGACGCCGCGCGCGACCTCCTCGCCTACCCGGAGCGCCTGCTCTCCCGCGGGGTCGTGACGCTGGACCTGCTTCGCCGGATGGCCTTCGGCGCGATCGCGTTGGAGGCCGTGCTCGCGCTCGCCATGGGCGGGCGGGCGTTCTTCGGCTGGCTGCTGGTGCTGGCGTTCACCGTGGCGATGCGCTTCGAGTTCGGCGTGGGTCGCCGCCTCGAAGGCCACATCGTCACCTACGCGCTCGTGCACAACCCGGTCATCGCGCTGATGGGACTGTTCGTCTGGGCAGCGAGCGGGGTGCCGTGGTCGCCGGCCTTCGTGGCGTGGATCGTCGCCGTCTCGGCCGCCGCCCTTGCTTTTGAGATTGGCCGGAAGATCCGCCTGCCCGAGGAGGAGATCCCCGGCTCCGAGACGTACAGCCTCGCGCTGGGCCGCCGGGACGCCGGGCGGCTCCTGCGCGGCGTGCTTCTGGTCAGTGTGGCGGCGGGCCTGTTCAGCGTGCACCTCATCGACTGCACGGTGGACTGCGACCCGCTCCGCAAGGGCGCGGGCGCAGCGCTGGTGGCGGCCAGCGGTCTCTGGGCGGCGCTGCGGTCGCGCTCCGGCTGCCCGTCGAAGGCCGTGGAGGGCGGCGCCACGCTCCATCTGGCAGGCGCGCTGGCCGGGCTGGGCGTCGCCGCGTGAGCCGCGTGCCGGTCGGTGGCGACGCGGGGGCGCACGGCGGGAAGGCGCGCGGCCTCGCGCAGCTCCAAGCGTTGGGGGCGCCGGTGCCGGCCTTCGTGGTGCTGGGTCCGGGAGAGCCGGCGGGCCGCGCGGTGGCGTTCTGGGAGGAGCATGGCCAGGGGCCGGTGGCCGTGCGGAGCTCGGCTTCGGCCGAAGACGGCGCCAACAAGAGCTTCGCCGGCCTCTTTCACACCGTCCTGGGGCCGTCGTCCCCCGAGGCCATCGTGGCCGCAGTGGCCGCGGTGCGGGCGAGCGTGGACAGCCCGCAGGTGCGCGCCTACGCCGGGGACGCGCCGCTCGAGATGAGCGTGGTGGTGCAGCGGCTCGTCGTGGGCGAGGTCAGCGGCGTGCTCTTCACCCGGGACCCATCCCACCCCGACCGCGCGCTGCTCTCGGCGTCCCCCGGGCTCTGCGAGGGCGTCGTGTCGGGGCGCGTCCCCTGCGACACCCTGCTCGTGGACGCGGCGAGCGGCGAGGTGCAGGCCCGGCCCGTGCACAAGGACACGGCCATCCAGCTCGTCGATGGCGCGCCGGCCGAGGTGCCGGTGCCCGAGCACCGCCGGGACGTGTCCTGCCTCGGCATCGAAGCCGCGCGGGAGCTGGCCCGCCTCGGGTGGCGCCTGGAGCGAGACCTCGGGGGCCGCCCGCTCGACATCGAATGGACGCTCGCGGCCGGGAAGGTCGTCCTGCTGCAATGCCGCCCGCTGGCGGTGCCGGTGCCCCGCGGGCGCCGCCTGCTCTGGGACAACAGCAACATCGTCGAGAGCTACCACGGGCCGGTCGGTCCCCTCACCTTCTCCTTCGCCAGCCACGCCTACGGCATCGTCTACCGCCTGTTCGCCGCCCAGCTCGGGGTCGGCGCAGCCACGCTGCGCGCCGAGTCCGGCACCTTCGACCGCATGATCGGCCAGATCCACGGTCGCATCTACTACAACCTCAACGCGTGGTACCGCGTCGTCAGCCTCCTGCCGGGCTACCGCTGGAACCGCCGCTTCCTCGAACAAATGATGGGCGTGGCCGAGGTCGCCTCGGACGCCGACGCGGGGCCCGCCACCACCGGGGCCGCCGCCGAGGCCTGGCGCCTGCTGCGCCTCGGGCCCGTCCTGCTGTGGCGCGCCCTCACCCTGGACCGCCGGGTGCGCGCCTTCTCGGCCGCGGCCGACGCCGCGCTGCGCGGCCACCGCGCGCAAGACCTGGGCCGCCTCGACGGCCCGGGGCTGCTCGCGATCTACCAGGACCTCGAGGCCCGCCTGCTGTGGTCCTGGCACACGCCCATCGTCAACGACTTCTTCGTGATGATCGGCTTTGGGCTCCTCCGCGCCCTGTGCGGCAAGTGGCTGCCCGACGCGCCGCTGCTGCACAACCGCTTGCTGGCGGGCGAGGGCGGGCTGGACAGCACGGCGCCCACCCGGGAGGCGCTCGGCCTCGTCGCCGCGCTGCGGGCGAGCCCGGCCGCCGACGCCGCGCTGGCCGCCCACAGCGACGACACCGCGCTGGACGCCATCGCCGCGGCCGATCCCGCGCTGGGCACAGGCCTGCACGGGTGGCTGGCGCGCTGGGGGGACCGCGCGACCGACGAGCTGAAGCTGGAGGTGCCGGCCTTGCGGCAGCGCCCGGCCGGCTTCGTGGCGCTGCTGCGCGGGTTGCGGGCGGCGCCGCCCC
>JBEIVK010000197.1:0-6700 GCA_040373935.1 Alphaproteobacteria bacterium | reverse complement strand
CTCCAGCGCCTCGGCGCGCGCGGGGCGGGACAGCGCAAAGAACGCGCGGGCGCGGGCGGGCGCGCTGGGGGCTTCGATGGACGGGGCATGCCCGGCGCTGGGGAGGCGGAGCAGGTCGCCCGTGCTGCCGTGCCCGGCGAGGGCCGGCATCCGCTCGGCGACCCAGCCCGGCGCGCGGCCGGCGGGCACGATGCCGGAGTCGGCCAGGACCGTTGCGAAGGCCGACGCCGGCACCTCGCCGCCCAGCTCGTCCAGCAGCGCGAGGAAGAGGCCGTCCGGCTGCGCGAGGAGGAGGTCCCGGATGCGGGTGGGCACCCGCGCCTGGGTGTAGAGGACGCCGTGAGGCAGGGCCCACATCCAGCCGGCGAGGCCGCTCGTGCTGAGGGTGCGCGGCCCGGCCGCGCCCTCCACGGCGAGGGACTGGGCGCTGATGTGGGTGAGGACGACGAAGCCGGCGCCGGGGCCGGAGAGGACGTCGCCCGGCTCGAGCTCGGTGAGGGGAGGCAGAGGCAGCATGGGCGCACGAGTCTACACCGGCGCTCGCCGCCGCCGGGGACGGCAAACCGGATATCCGTGTTCGAGCCCGGCGCGCTCCCGCCGCGCGGGCGGAGGTCCGCTTGCGCGCGCCCGTGATTGCCCCCATCGAGATTCGTGATCCCCTCCACGGCGCCATCCCGGTGGACGACCGGGAGATGGCCGTGGTCAATCACCCCTTCGTCCAACGTTTGCGCGGCATCCGGCAGCTGGGGTTCTCGCACTACCCGTTCCCGGGCGCGACCCACAGCCGCTTCGCGCACAGCCTCGGCGCGATGCACCTCGCGGGGCGCGCCTTCGACGCGATTTTCCGCGATCGACCCTTCTCCTCTCCGGCCCGAGAGGCGGCGTTTCGCCACTGCTTGCGCCTCGCGGCGTTGTGCCACGACCTCGGGCACCCGCCGTTCAGCCACGCCGCCGAGTTCGCGATGCCCGCGTTGCGGCCGCTGGGGGTGCGGGCCTACCGCCCGGAGGCCGTCGCGGCGCGCCTGGACCGCCAAGCCACCCACGAGGACTACACGATCGCGATTCTCACGGAGAGCCGTCTCGCGCCCACGATCTCGGCGGGCTTCCCCTTCGGCCCAGCCCACGTCGCGGCGCTGGTGTCCCCGGAGGTCGCCGTTCCGGACGACTTCTTCATCGAGCAGGGCGTGGACTTGCAGCCCTTGCTCGCCCAGCTCATCAGCAGCGAGCTGGACGTGGACCGCATGGACTACCTCCCGCGGGACTCGCTGTTCACCGGCGCGGTCTACGGGAAGGTGGACTCGGACTGGCTCATCAGCAACCTGACCCGGGTGGTCGAGCCGGACGGGCGGTGCGCGTTGGCCCTGGACGCCCGCGCCCTCCACGCCTTCGACGACTTCATCATCGCGCGCTTTCACATGTTCCTCATGGTGTACTTCCACCAGAAGTCCATCGCCTACGAAGAGATGCTCAAGCGCTACATCCAGTCTGCGGACAACACGTACACCCTCCCGGCAGACCTCGACGCCTACCGCCTCACCGACGACGCGGAGCTGTGGGCCCACCTGCGCGCGTCCGCGAGCCCCTGGGCGCGCCGGGTGGTCGACGACGAGCCCTACAAGGTCGCCCTCGACACCCACGGCGAGCCGGACCACGAGGCGCTGCACCAAAAGGTGGAGGCGCTCCAGCGCGCGGGCATCGACGCCATCCCCAAGGCGGCGGTCGGCGTGGTGCTCAAGCCCCGAAAGCCCGGCAAGCCCACCTTCTACGTGGTGGACCCGAGGCCGGGCGCCGCGCACCCCCGCATGCGGGTGGAGGACGCGACGCGCATGTTCTCCACGCCGGATCACCGCGTGACGCTCTCCCGCATCTACGTGCCGCCCGAGGATGTCGGGCGTGCGCGGGAGGTCCTTCGTGGCCGGTGGACCCAGCCCTCTCTCCTGTCGGCCCCGGAGGCGGGATGAGCGCTCCCATCCGGCATGTCGTCATCGTGGGCGGCGGCTTCGGCGGCTTGGCCTGCGCGCGCGCCCTCGCCGGGGCGCCGGTTCAGATCACCCTGGTGGACCGCCGCAACCACCATCTGTTCCAGCCGCTGCTCTACCAGGTGGCGGGGGCGGCGCTCTCTCCCGCCGAGATTGCGGCGCCGCTGCGGGTGGTGCTGCGCAAGCAGCCCAACTGCGCGGTGATGCTGGGGGAGGTCACGCGGGTCAATCCGCAGGGGCGCAGCGTGGAGGTGCTCGCGCCGGACGGGCCGCGGTCCTTGCACTTCGACGCGCTGGTGGTCGCCGCGGGCATGCGCAACGCCTGGTTCGGCAAGGACCGGGAGTGGGCGCCCTTCGCCCCGGGCATGAAGGACCTCGACGACGCGCTGGAGGTGCGCCGCCGCATCCTGCTCGCCTTCGAACGCGCCGAATGGGCCAACTCCCCGGAGGAGCGGCATCGCCTGCTCACCTTCGTGGTGGTGGGCGCAGGGCCCACGGGCGTCGAGCTGGCGGGGGCGCTGGTCGAGATCGCGCGCCGCAGCCTCGCGCGCGACTTCCGCCGCATCAACCCCACCGAGGCCCGGGTCGTGCTCATCGAGGGCGCGCCGGGGGTGCTGCCGCCGTACCCGCCGGAGCTGCGGCGCGCGGCGCTGGAGCACTTGCTCGCCATCGGGGTGGAGGTGCGCGTCGGCCATCGCGTGCAGGACATCGGCCCGGAGGGCGTGTCCATCGTCGGCACCGAGGGCGGCGCTCCCGAGTTCATCCCGTCGGCCACGGTGTTGTGGGCGGCGGGGCTGCGCGCGGTGCCGCTGGCAGACGGCCTCGGCGTCGCGCAAGATCGCCTGGGGCGGCTCGTCGTCGGCCCGGACCTCAGCCTCCCCGGGCATCCCTGGATTTTCGCCATCGGCGACCTCGCGGCCAGCGCCGACGCCGAGGGGCGGCCACACCCGGGCGTCGCCCAGAACGCAATCCAAGGCGGCACATTCGTGGCCGGGCTCATCGCTGCGGGGACGCCCCCGGCCGCGCGCCCGCGCTACGCCTACACCGACCGGGGCTCGATGGCCGTCATCGGGCGGAGCCGGGCGGTGGTCGCGGCGGGGCCGATGCAGCTCTCCGGGCGGCGGGCCTGGGTGCTCTGGCTGTTCGTGCACCTCATGGCGCTGGTCGGCTACCGCAACCGGCTGATGGTCTTTTTGCAGTGGGCGATGTCCTTCCTCACCTGGGAGCGCAGCGGCCGCCTCATCCGAGACCGCGAGCGGGCCGCCGCGCTTCCGGGGGCGGTCACGCCACTTGCTCCACCGAGCGCACCTCCGGGATCTCCTCCGTAAGGAGGCGCTCGATGCCCATCTTCAGCGTGGTGAGCGAGGACGGGCAGGTGCCGCACGAGCCGATGAGCTTGAGGCGCACCACGCCGTCGTCGTAGCCCATGTAGGTGACGTCCCCGCCGTCGTTCGCGACGGCCGGGCGGATCTCTTCGTCCAGCAGCTGCAGGATGCGCGCTTCGATGGCGGCGTTGGCGCCAGTGGGGCCCTGGGCGGCGGCCTGCTCGTCGAGCACGGCCATCTCACCCGTCTCCAGGAAGGCGTCGATCGACGCGGCGATGGCCGGGCCGAGGGCCGCCCAGTCCGCGGCGGGGTGCTTGCGCACGGTGACGAAGCGCGGCGCGATGAGCACCAGCTCGACGCCCGGATGCTCCAGGAGGACGAGCGCGAGCGGGGCCCGCCGCGCCGTGTCGTGGGAGGTGTACTCGTAGGTGCCAGTGGGAACCAGCACCTCCGCCACCCGGAACATCTGGGCGTCCGGGTTGGGAGTGGGGAGGATCTCGATTCGCGGGCTCAGGCTCATCCGCGCTCCGTGCGAGGGTCGGGCAAAGGGGCTATCGCAGTCGGGACGGGGGGCGCACCCCCACCCATCGGAGGCATCCATGTCCGTGTCGTTCGCCCTCACCGACGAGCAGAAGGCCCTCAAGGAGCTGGCCGCCGACTTCGCGCGCAACGAGATCCGCCCGGCCGCCGCGCACCACGACGAGACGGGCGAGTACCCGTGGGAGGTCCTCAAGAAGGCCCACGGGCTCGGCCTGCTCAACACGCACGTGCCGGTCGAGTTCGGCGGCGCCGGTCTCAACAACTTTGACGGCATCCTCATCGCCGAAGAGCTGGCGTGGGGCTGCACCGGCATCGGCACGGCGATGGAGGCGAACGGCCTCGCGCAGGCGCCGGTCATCCTGGGCGCGACCGACTTTCTCAAGCAGAAGTACCTCGCGCCGATGACGGAATCGCTGCAGATGTGCGCCTACTGCGTCACCGAGCCGGGCGCCGGCTCCGACGTGCAGGGCATGAAGACGACCGCCGTGAAGCGCGGGGACAAGTACATCATCAACGGCGCGAAGATGTGGATCACCAACGGCGGCGTGGCCGATTGGTACTTCGTCGTGGCGCTCACGGACCCGGACAAGAAGGCGAAGGGCGGCATGACCGCCTTCATCGTGGAGCGCAACAGCCCCGGCATCACGGTCGGCGCCAAAGAAAAGAACATGGGGCAGCGCGCCTCGGACACCCGCGCCATCACCTTCGAGAACGTCGAGGTCCCCGAAGAGAACGTCGTCGGCCGCGTGGGCGACGGCTGGAAGCTCGCGATGGCCGCCTTCGACCACACGCGCCCCTCCGTGGCGGCGGCGGCGGTGGGCCTCGCGCGGGCCGCGATGGACTACTCCATCCAGTACGCGACCGAGCGCAGCACCTTCGGGACCCCCATCGCGGGCCATCAGGCCGTGTCCTTCATGATCGCCGACATGGCGATGAACATCGACGCGGGGCGCCTCCTCTGCTGGCAGGCCGCCATGCTGAAGGACGCCGGCGAGCGCAACACCATGCAGGCGGCGATGGCGAAGGCCTTCTGCGCCGACATGGCGATGAAGGTCGCGACCGACGCCGTGCAGGTCTTCGGCGGCTACGGATACTCGAAGGAGTACCCGGTCGAAAAGCTCATGCGCGACGCCAAGATCTTCCAGATCTACGAAGGCACGAGCCAGATCCAGCGCTTGATCATCGGCAAGGAGATCTTCCTGCGCGGCCGCTGAGGCGCGCAGGCGGCGGAGGCACCGTGCGCTGGCTCGTGACGGGTGGGACCGGCTTCATCGGCGCGAACCTCGTGCGGCACCTCGTCGCGCGGGGGGAGCAGGTGCGCTGCTTGGTCCGCAAGCCCAACGAGGCGCTCGCGGGCCTCCCGGTGGAGCTGGTCTCGGCGCCGCTCGCCGAGGGGGGCGACGGGGAGGCGCTCGCCCGCGCGGCGGACGGCTGCGCGGGCGTGTACCACCTCGCCGGCGCCTTCGATCCGTCCCCCGGCGGCATCGCCCGAATGCAAGAGGTGCACGTCGGCGCCACGCGGGCGCTCATGCGCGCGTGCGAGCAGGCGGGGGTGCCGCGGCTGCTGGTGTGTTCGTCGTCCATCACGGTGGGCTGGGGGCCGCGGTCGGCGCCGGGCGCCGAGGACACGCCGCTGGACCCGTCGGTCTACGGCCCGGTGGGCGGCGCGCTGCGGGCCTACCATGACTCCAAGGCCGAGGCAGAGCGTTTGATGGTCGGGTGGCGGGGGGGCGCGGGCCTCATCGTCAATCCGGACTACATCGTGGGCGCCTGGGACGTGAAGCCGACGAGCGGCCAGCTCATCCTCACCATGGGCCTGCGGCCCGTGCCATTTTATCCGCGGGGAGGGAAGTGCTTCATGGAGGCGGAGGCCTGCGCGGAGGGCCATCGCTTGGCGATGGAGCGGGGCGCGCCGGGCCGTCGGTACCTCCTTGGCACCGAGAACGCGAGCTACCGCGAGTTCATGGGCATCATCGCCGAGGTCACCGGGCAGCGGGCGCCCCTGTTCCCGTTGCCCGGACTGGCGGTGCGGGGCGCGGCCTTCGTCGCGCCGCGGCTCGCCGCGGTGGACCCGCACCGCTTCGCCGGCTTGGACCCTTGGGTCCTCCGGTCGATGCAGCAAGAGCGGTACCGCGACGGCGCGCGGGCCCGCGACGAGCTGGGCGTGGCGGCGCCGCCCTTGCGCCTCGCCGTCGAGCGGGCCTGGCGCTGGTTCGTGGACCACGGGCGTGTGCCTGGCCGCCGGCGGGCCGGGTGAGAGCGGCGGGTCTCGCGCTGCTGCTCCTGGCCTGCAAGGCCGAGGATCTTGGCGTCATCCTGCCGGCGGGCGGGCCCACGTCCATCTCCCACGAAGACCTCCAGCGAGACGCTGCGCTGTTCGGGCGCGCGGACGCCGGGCCGGCCTGGGCACGCCGCCTCGCGGACATGCACCTGCACCCGGTGGGGCCGGGCGGCGCGTCGCTGCCGGGCGAGCCGTCGCTGGCCTGCGGGCGCAAAGACGGCCGGGGGCCGGGCGCGCCGCTCGTCCTGCTCGCGCCGGCCGGCTGCCCGGCGGCGGCGGCGGCGGCGATTTCGCTGGCGAAGGGCTGGGACACGGTGGAGCGGCCGCCGCGCGGCGTCCTTGTGTGTTGGGGCGAGGGCTCGGCGGCGGAGGTGCGCGGGCGCTTGGGTCTTCCGCCGGGCGCCCCGGTGCTGCGGATCGGCGACGCGTCGGTGGGGGGCGCGTGGTGCGCGTCCGGCGGTGCGGACGAGGGCGATCTCGGGCCCTGCGCGGGGGCGCGCACGGCCTGTGGGGCGCCGGCCGGCGTGGACTGGCGGGCCGTCGAGGCGGCGCTGGAGGGCGCACACGCGGCGTTG
>JBEIVK010000508.1:0-3475 GCA_040373935.1 Alphaproteobacteria bacterium | reverse complement strand
CGGCGATGGGGGCGTGCGCGTGGCCGATGGCGGGGGGCTCACCGTTCGCTGGCGCGGCGCTTGCCGTGAGCGCGGTGTCGGCGTGGCTGCCCGCTGGGGTGCCGTGCGCGCCCGCCGGCGCGGGGGACGCGCCCCCGGCGCCTCCTCCGTGGGCATCGGGCGCTGGGCCGGCGCCCTCCCGCGCTGGGCCGGCGCCCTCCCGCGCTGGGCTGCGCCCTGGGGCATCGGGGATGCCGTCGGTGGGGTTGGCAAAAGCGCTGCTTGGAGAGCTGTCTCCGCCGCCGCGGGGCGCGCCGCCGGCCGCGGGGGGGGCCTGCGGCGCGGCCCGAACCGGGGACTCGGGCGGGGGGGCGGTCTTCAGGCCGAACACCATGGACTGCGCTTGGATGGGATAGCGGGCGTAGACGGCCTGGACGGGCGTGGCCGACGCATGCGGGGCGTCGGGAGGCGCAGGGTGTGCGAGCGCAGCGCGCGCGAGGCCGCGGGTGCCCACCCAGTCCGGCAAGGCGCGTGCGGTGCTGCCGATGGGGGCCGGATTGGGCGCGGGCGGCGCGCCGTCGGCCGCCGCGTCCTCCGGCGGGGTGAGAAGGGCATCGGCGGCGCCGGCCGGAGCCGGGGCATCCGCCGGAGCAGGAGCTGGTGTTGCTGCCCCGCCCGGGAGAGCGTGGACAAGATTGGACTCGGAGGACACGGAGCACCTCGGGCGGGGAGCCCGGCTGAAGAAGAGGAGAGCCCGGCGGCGCTGGCGCGACACAAGCCCGCGGTGCCGGGCGGCGGCCCCCGGAGCGAGCGCCGACCGACGGCCGCCGCCCGCGCGCGGCTGCGAGGGGCATCCCCCGCGTGGGGACGCGCGCGCCCCGGACGGAGGGCCGGGCCCCCCGATGCCGCGCCGCCCCCCGCCGCCCCGTGACCGATTCCGGCCCCCGCCCACCCCGGCAAACGGCGGCACCCGCGCGGCGGGCGCCGCGCGGTGGGGACATCGGGGATGGGGGGACAGCGGCGCACGGAGCTTCGGGGGCTGGACGGACGTCGACGGGGGCACGCGGCGGCCTGGACACGCCGGGCCGCCGCGGGGAGACCGGGCGAGGACGGGTGGGACCCTGCGCGTGGACCGCGGCAGGGGCCGAAGGGGGCGCCGCGCAGCGGCGGTCCGGGGCGGCGGAACGCCGCGCCGGACGGAGCGGCGACGCCGCGACCCCCCGGAGAGACCCGGTGCCGGGCAGAGCCCGGCAGCCGCCCATGGCCTCCTGTGCGGAGGCTGGACGGGCCCGGGGGCTCAGCGCGCGGCGGTGAGCGCGGCGCGGAGGGCGAGCCAGGCGGCGAGGATCGCCGGGTGGGAGCCGCGGAGGCGGTGGCCGTCGTCGACGGGCAGGACGACGTGCCCAAGGGCCTTGGCGGCGGCGACGGTGGCGTCGAAGTCGAGTAGCTCGTCCTGGCGGCCGTGCAGGGTGACAACGGGGCAACGTGCGGGCAGGAGCGGGGCTTCGGCGCGGAGCAGGGCGGGCGCGCAGAGGACCATGCCGCGGATGTCGTGGGTGCCGGCGTTCTCGAGGAGGACGGCGGTCAGGCCGCCGAGGGACGAGCCGACCAGGATCAAGGGCTGCCCGGTGGGCAGGAGGGCGGCGACCTGTCGCGCGCGCTCCGGGGCGGAGGACCATGCCTGCAGGTCGGGCGCGAGGAGGGCTGGCTCCAGCGCGCGGAGGGCCTGTGACTTGGTGCCATTCGGGCCGGATTCGAGGCCGTGAAGAAAGACGGTCTGCATCGGTGCTCCTGAGAGGGTAGACGAGCGGGGTGGGTGTGTGATTGTATCGGTGGAGAGGGCGCGCCGGTTCATGGAGATCACCTTCCTGGGGAGCGGCGGCGCTTTTTGCGACTACCGCACAAACTATCAGAACAACGCCCTGGTGCAGACGGCCGAGGGGCCGGTGATGCTGGACTGCGGGGCGACGGCCTGCCAGAGCCTGCGCGAGCTGGGCGTGCACCCGTCCGCGGTGCGGGCGGTGCTGTTCACCCACCTGCACGGGGACCACGCGAGCCCAGAGCAGCTCATCTGGGAGCGGGTGTACACGGGGCCGGACGGGAACCCGGGCTTCTTGCGCACGCCGCTGGTGGGCCCGGCGGCGCTGGTGCGGCCGCTGTGCGCCGCGCTGGAGCCCTTCATCGGCGTGTGGCGGGATGCGTCGGGCGAGACGCGGGCGGACGGCGTGGCCGCGCTCGTGGAGGCCGTGGTGACGGAGCGGGTGGTGATCGGCGGGGTCGAGTTCGTGTGGTTCCGGGTGCCGCACGTCGTGGGGGCGGCCGTCGAAAAAGACGCCTTTGGGCTGCGAATCGACGACGGGCGGCGGGTGGTGTGGTGGAGCGGGGACACGACGTTCTCGCCCGACTGGGTGCGGGGGGCGGCGGCCGACGCGCGCACGGCGCGGGTGTTCCACGAGTGCATGTTCATCCCGCCGTTTCGTGGCACCGTCCACACGCACTGGGACGAGCTGCGCGGACTGCCAGCCGAGCTCGCGGCGCGGTTGACCTTGATGCATCACACGGCGGTGCCGGCGGGGCTGGACCTGGGGCCGGTGGCGGGCGCTGCGGCGCGGCATCAGGTTTTCCGCTGGGGGGAGTGAGGGGCGGCCGCGCCTTCAGGGCGCCGCGGGGCGCGGCGGCTCGGGCACGACCTCGACCCGCGTGTGCACGCGGACGGACACCGCGGCCGGCGCGCCCAGCGATGGGTCTGCCACCTGGAGCGCGAGCTGGACCTCGTCTTCGAAGGCGGCGAGCGGCGCGGCCTCGCCATCGACGAGGAGCACGCGGCCGGTGCCATCGCTGGAGAACCCGACGAGCGTGGCGCCGGGCGGGTCGGGCAAGGGCACAGGCCCGGGGGCGTCGACCCAGCGGGTGGCGTGGACCTGCAGCGTGCGCGCGCCGCCCGGCTCGACGGTGAGCTGCACGCCGAGCCACTGGACGACGGGCAGGCCGCCCTGCGTGGCCCGTGACCAGTGCTCCCACCGGGCGCCGTTGCCCACGGGGGAGTCCGGCAGCGGCACGCCGAGGATGCCGGCTGGTGAGAGCAAGGCGTCGAGCAGGGCGGCGGCGGGCCCCGGGGCGGGCGCCTCGGCGACCGACCAGCCGCCCCCGGGCACGGGCTGGAGGGTGAGCTCGGCGCCCTCGAGGGGGTGTCGGGGGGCCTTCGCGGGAGGAGGCGCGCCGGCGGCGCCGCCCTCGTCGACCGCCCGCACGACGAGGCGGCGGGTGTGGGCGGGGGCGCCCGGGGCGGGCCCAGACAGGGCCGCGTGGACCGTGCGCGCCGGGACGGCGACCGGCGGGCTGTCGAGCCCCGCGAGGCTGGACTGGAGCGTGGTCTCCGAGCGGTGGGCGACGCCCCAGGTGCCGGCGGGGGTGGGCAGCGCGCCCAGGCGGACGCGGGGGGCGGCGCCGGCGTCGTGCAGGACGAGGCGCGCCGGGGCGCCGGCGAGGGCGGCCT
>JBEIVK010000004.1:0-21967 GCA_040373935.1 Alphaproteobacteria bacterium | reverse complement strand
CCGGCGGTGGAGGCCGCGGCGGCGGCGAGCCGCTACGTGCCCGGCGCGCCCACGGCGGCGGGCGTGTGGGCCGGGCCGCTGTTCCACAACCACCTCTACCACCTCGGCGGCGATCTCCTGAGCTTCCTGGTCTTTGGGCTGCTGGTGGAGTGGGCGGCGGGCCGCGGGCTGTGGGCGCTGGTCGTGGCCTTCGGCTTGTGGGCGACCAACCCGCTCACGGCGGCGGCGCTGGGGCCCGCGCTCGGGCGCTGGCGCCCGGAGGCCGTGGCGTCCTTTCTTGCTGAGAGCGATGTAGGTAGCTCCAACGCGGTGTATGCGCTGGTGGGCGCCGCGTCGGCCGGGCTGCGTCGGCCCGCCCTGCTGCTGCTGCCCTTCGCAGCCAACGGCGTATATCTCTGCGTTGGCCGTGGCTCTTGGTTGAGCGCGCACCACCTTGTCGGGCTGGTCGGCGGCTGGGCCCTCGGGGCCGTCTGGTTGCGTTGGCGCGCCGGTCGCCCTTGAGCGCCCTCGCTGCGGGCGCTACGCTGCGCGGGTCGGAGGCCGCGTGTCCCTGCGCTTCACCTTGAACGGCGTCCAGACGGACGCGGGCCACCCGCCTCCGTGGGCCACCTTGCTCGATCACCTTCGTGCCACCGGGCGTTGCGGCACGAAAGAGGGCTGCGCCGAGGGGGACTGCGGCGCCTGCACCGTGCTCGTGGTGGACCGCACGGGCCCGGCGCCGCGCCTGCGCGCCACCAACGCCTGCCTCACGCTGCTGCCGCAGGTCGCCGGCCAGGAGGTCGTCACCGCGGAGGGGTTGGGCACGCCGGCTGCCCTTCACCCGGTGCAGTCGGCCCTGGCCGAGGCCCTGGGCAGTCAGTGCGGCTATTGCACGCCGGGCTTCGTCTGCGCCCTCGCAGAAGCGGCCCATCGGCCCGCCCTGCGCGCGCCGGAGGCCGAGGCGGCCCGGCGGGACGCCCTCTCCGGCAATCTGTGCCGCTGCACCGGCTATCGGCCCATCGTGGACGCCCTGCGGGCCACCGCGGGCACCTGCCCCAACGACGCCCTGGCTGCGGCCCTCGCGTGCCCGGGGCAGGCCGGCGCCGTGGCGGTGCCCACCGCCGATGGCGGCTACTTCGCGCCGGACACGCTCGACGCCTTGTGGGCCTTGCGGGCCGCGTACCCGGGGGCTCGCCTCGTCGCTGGAGCGACGGACCTGGGCCTGGACATCACCCAAAAGCACGCGCGGCCCTCCGTCCTCATCGGTCTGGACCGCCTGCCCGCCTTGCGCGGCTTGCGCGTCGAGGGGGACGGCGTGGTCCTGGGCGCGGCCGAGCCGCTGGCCGACGTCGAGGACTTCTGCGCCGATGCATTGCCCGAGCTGGCGCGCATGCTGCGCCACTTCGGGTCGCGGCCGATCAAGCAGCGCGCCACCCTCGGCGGCAACCTCGTCACGGCCTCCCCCATCGGGGATACGGCGCCGGTTTTCTTGGCCCTGGACGCGGTCTTCTCGCTGGTCGGGCCGGAGGGCGCGCGCGAGGTCCCGGCGGCGGCGTTCTTCTCGGGCTACCGCCAGACGGCGCTGCAGGCGGGCGAGGTGCTCGCGGCGGTGCGCGTGCCGCGGCCTCGCCCGGGCGAGAAGCGCGGCGTCTACAAGCTGTCTCGCCGCAAAGAGATGGACATCAGCGCGGTCTCGCTGGCCGGCTGGGTGCGCCTCGATGGCGCGGGCCGGGTGGTGGACGCCCGCCTCGCGTGGGGTGGGGTGGCCGCCACGCCGGCGCGCGCGCCCCGGGCCGAGGCTGCGCTCCGGGGGCAGCGCTGGGGCCCGGAGGCCGCCGCGGCTGCTGGGTCCGCCTTGGACGCGGACTTCTCCCCGCTGTCGGACCACCGCGGCAGCGCTGCCTTCCGGCGGACGGTCGCGCGCAACCTGCTGGTCGGCTTCGCCCTGGAGACGGCGGGGGCGGCCGACTTCGTCCCGCTCCCGCCCGTGCACACCGGCACGGTCGTCCTTGACGGAGCCCCTCGATGAGCGAAGCCCCGCGCGCCCTGCACCGCTCCGTCCCGCACGAGAGCGCCGCCCTGCACGTGACGGGCACCGCCCGGTACACGGACGACCTCCCGGCGCCGCCCGGCCTGCTGCACGGCTGGGTCGTGCCCGCTCCGGCCGCCACCGGCACCCTGCGCGGGGTGGACGCGGCGCCGGCCCTCGCCGTGCCGGGCGTCGTCGCCGTCCTCACCGCGGCCGACATCCCCGGGCGCAACCGCATCGGCCCCATCGTGCACGACGAGCCGCTGCTCTGCGACGGCCCCGTCGCCTGTTTCGGCCAGGCCGTCGCCTTCGTCGTGGCCGAGAGCCGGGAGGCCGCCCGGCTCGGCGCCGCCGCGGTGCGGGTCGATCTCGCGCCCGGCCCGGCCCCTGTGGTCAGCCTCGCCGCTGCGTTGGACGCGGGCCGCTTCCTCACGGCGCCCCACACCATCGCGCGGGGGGACCCGGACGCCGCCCTCGCCGCTGCGGCCCTCGTGCTCGAGGGCACGGTGGATTCGCCGGCCCAAGACCATTTCTACCTGGAGACCCACGTCGCCCGCGCCCTGCCGGACGGCGAGGGGGGCCTGCACATCGTCTCGTCCACGCAACACCCGACCGAGATCCAGGCCGAGGTGGCGGCCGTGCTGGGCTGGGATGCGGGTCGGGTGGTCTGCGAGGTGCCGCGCATGGGGGGCGGGTTCGGCGGCAAGGAGTCCCAGGCGACGTCCTTCGCCTGTCTCGCCGCGCTGGCCGCCGTGCGCACCGGCCGGCCGGTCTCGCTGCGCCTGGACCGCGGCCAGGACATGTCCTGGACGGGCAAGCGCCACCCCTTCCACGCCCGCTACCGGGCGGGCTTCGCCGCCGATGGCGCGCTGCTCGGCTACACCGTCGAGCTGTTCTCGGACGGCGGCTGGTCCCTCGATCTCTCGGGCGCGGTGATGGACCGCGCCCTCTTTCACCTCGACGCCGGGATGTACGTGCCGGCGCTGCGCTTCACCGGGCGGGTCTGCCGCACGGACTTGCCGTCCAACACGGCGTTCCGGGGCTTCGGCGGGCCGCAGGGTGCGCTGGTCACCCACACGGTCCTCCACCGGGCGGCGGTGGCCCTCGGCTTGCCCTTGGAGGCCGTCCTGCTGCGCAACGCCTATGGCCCGGGCACCGGCACCACGGCGCCCTACGGGCAGGAGGTGCGGGCCCCCCGCGGCGCGGCGATGCTGCGGCGCCTGCTCACCGAGGCGGAGGTCAGCGCGCGGCGCGCGGAGATCACCGCGTTCAACGCGGGCAGCGCGTGGCGCAAGCGGGGCCTCGGCCTGATGCTCGTGCAGTTCGGCATCAGCTTCACGAACAGCCTGCTCAACCAGGCCGGGGCGCTGGTGCACATCTACACCGACGGCTCGGTGCAGGTGAACCACGGCGGCACCGAGATGGGCCAGGGCCTGCACACCAAGATCCAGGCCATCGCCGCCGATGCCCTGGGCGTACCGCCGGCGCGGGTGCGCGTGACGGCCACGCGCACCGACAAGGTCCCCAACACCTCGGCCACCGCCGCCAGCTCCGGGACAGACCTCAACGGCGCGGCGGTCGCGGCGGCCTGCGCCACCTTGCGGGCCCGGCTCGAGCCCGTGGCGGCCGGGCTGCTTGGGGGAGACGGCCCGGTGCGCTTCGCGGACGGCCTCGTCCACGGCGCGGGCGGCGCGTCGGTGCCCTTCGCGGCGGTGGCGCGGGCGGCTTGGGTGGCGCGCGTGTCCCTGTCGGCCACCGGGCACCACGCCACGCCGGGCATCGCCTACGATCGAGACGCCGGCCGCGGCACTCCCTTCTTCTACTATGCTTGGGGGGTGTGCGCGGCCGAGGTCGAGCTGTGCGGCCTCACCGGGGAGCACGCGCTGCGCCGGGTCGACATCCTGCACGACTGCGGCGACAGCCTCAACCCCGCGATCGACCGCGGGCAGGTCGAAGGGGCCTTCATCCAGGGGCTCGGCTGGCTCACCGCCGAGGAGGTGCGGGTGTCCCCGGATGGCCGGCCGCTCACCCGCGGGCCCAGCACCTACAAGGTGCCGTCCGCCGGCGATCTCCCGGCCGATTGGCGGGTGCGCCTGCTCGACGACGCGGCCCAGCCGGGCGTGGTGGGCGGCTCCAAGGCCGTGGGCGAGCCCCCGTTCTTGCTCGCGATGGCCGTCCCCGCCGCCTTGCGCGAGGCGGTCGCCGCGTTCGGGGCGCACCCGGCGTCGCTGGCCCTGCCCGCGACCCCCGAGCATCTGCTCGCGGCGGTGACGGCGGCGCGGGGCGCGTCGTGGGGTTGATCCTCCTCCTTCCCGTGGTGGTGGGCGCGCTCGTCGTGCTCCAGGGCAACCTCAACCGGCTCGTCGCCGCCAAGCACGGGCTCGCCTTTGCGATGGGCGTCAACACCATCGTCTTCGCCCTGTCCTGCTTGGGCCTCATCGCCGCGGTGCGCGCCTTCCCCGGCGTCTTCCCCGCCGGCTTCGCGTGGCGCACCGACGGCTATCGCTTCGCCATCTGGCACCTCTTCCCCGGCTTGTGCGGCTTCGCCCTCGTCGCAGGCATCCCGTTCGCCATCGCCCACCTCGGGCCCGTGCGGGTCTTCGTGGGTGTGGTGGTGGCGCAGGTCGTCGCCAGCGTGCTCTGGGAGGCCATCGTGGACGGGCATCGCCCTGCGCCCGCGCGGCTCGCGGGCGTGGGGCTCGCGCTCGTGGGCGTGCTGCTGGCGAGCCGGCGGGGATAAGCCGGGGGCGTGGTGCCCTCTCTCCCGCCGCCCGCGGCAGTCCTCCCGGCCGAGCGCCTGCTGCTCGAGCTGGGCGAGGCCCTGCACCGCTTCGGCACGCCGTCGTACCGGTTGGAGCAGGCCTTGACGGCTGTGGCCGCGCGGCTCGGCATCGAGGCCCAGGTGTTCTGCGTGCCCACCTCGCTGGTCATCGCCTTCGGGCCGCTGGGCGCCCAGCGCACCGGCCTGCTGCGCCTCGACGCCGGCGCGGCCGACCTCGGCAAGCTGGCGCGGCTGGACGCCGTGCTGCGGCGCATCCTGGATGGGCACGCGGATCTCGACGCCGCCATCGCCGATGTGCGGGCGATCGTCGCCGCGCCGGCGCCGCTGCCGGGCGCGGTGGTACTGCTGGCGGCCGCCGGGTCCTCGGCGGCGGCGGCGCGCTTTTTCGGTGGGGACCTTCCGGACATCGCGGCGGCGGCGGCCATCGGCCTGGTCGTCGGGGTGGTGGATCGCCTCTCCGAGCGCACGTCGGCCCCGCACCTCGCGGTGCCGGCGGCGGCGGCCATCGGGGCGGCCTTGGCGACGGCGGCGCCCCTGTTGCTGGGGCGGCTGCGTGTCGAGCTGGTCACCATCGCCGGCCTGCTCGCGCTGCTGCCGGGGCTCACGTTCACGACGGGCATGACCGAGCTCGCCACCCGCAACTTCGTGGCGGGCACCGCGCGGGTGACGATGGCCATCCTGACGCTGCTGGAGCTCGCCTTCGGCACGGCGCTCGGGCATCACCTCGTGCGGCGGGTGGTGGACGGGCTGCCGCGGCCGCTGTCCAAGCCGGCCGCCTTGCCGGACGCCGTGGACATGGGGTTCGTGGCGCTGGCCGGGCTGTGCCTGGCCGTGATCTTCCGGGCGCGCCTCGTGGACGTGCCGGTCGCGGTGGCGGCGGCCTTCGTGGGCTTCGCGGGGTCGCGGCTCGGCGGCCTGGGCCTGGGGCCGGACCTCGGGCCCTTCTTGGCGGCGCTGCTGGTGGCGGTGTTCGCCAATGGCGTGGCGCGGCTCACCCGCCGCCCGGCGCAGGTGGCGCTGTTGCCGGGCATCCTCGTGCTGGTGCCGGGCAGCCTCGGCTTGCGCAGCGTGACGGGAATGTTGGAGGACGAGACGCTGCGGGCGATCGACGGCGCTTTTCAGATGGGGATGGTGGCCGTGTCCCTGTCGATGGGCGTGCTGGTGGCGAACGTGGTGGTGCGGCCGCGCCGCATGCTGTGAGGGCGTCCGGGGCGGGAGAGGAAGGGGGCGTTGCGGGGGAAACCTTGGTTTCCCCTGCCCCATGAGCCGAAATGCCGCGGAAGGTGTGCGGCCTCAGCCGGGCGCGGGGCCGGTGTCCGCGGGGCCGGTGTCCGCGGGGCCGGTGTCTTCGGGGCCGGTGTCCGCGGGGCCGGTGTCCGCGGGGCCGGTGTCTTTGGGGCCGGTGTCGAGGCCGCGGACGGCGCCGGGGCCGGCGTTTTGGTACGGGGCCGCCGAGAGCGCGTCTCGCCAGCCCTCGCAGGCGGCGAGCGGGAGCAGCGCAGCGGACAGGAGCGCAGGGCGAAGGCGGGGCATCATTCGGACCACATGCCGGAGAAGTCGCAGGTGCCGTCGGGGGTGACGGCGGCGCAGCCCTCGGGGAAGAGGATCTCCGGCGCGCCGGCCGACCCGGTGCGGACGAAGTGGAAGATCTGCTCCATCGCCGCGAGCCCGGCCGGGGTGTTGCGGGCGGCGAAGCCGTGGACATCGTAGACGCCGGTGGAGGGGACGCGGTACTGCGTGATGCCGCTGCGCCCGACGAGCGCCTCGGCCTGCTCGACCCCGGCGATGGGGGCGAGCGGCGGGCCGACGATGGGGGCCTGCAGCGCGGCGGCGAGCAGGTGGGTGCCCTGGTTGGGGACGACGGGATCTCCCATGCTCTCTTGGAGGAGGAACAGGTCGCCCTCGGCGGTGGCGCGATCGGCCCAGACCGCGCCGTCCACGTCGTCCCAGTTGGTTTGCGAGAGGGCGATGGCGAAGCGGGCGTCCAGCTCGGTGCCGTAGTTGTTGACCAGCACGCCCTTCATGGCGGTCTGGTACATCAGGGAGTCCGGGATGAGGTGCGTCCAGCCGGCGGCGGGCACGTTGAGCACGCCGAGGCGGATCTCCGGGTAGGCCGAGCCGATGATGGCGCCCATGGTTCCGCCGAGGCTGCCGCCGACCCACACGGGGTTTTCGAGGTCCGGCGCGCGGCCGGCCGCGGGGTTGGGCGCGCCGTCGAGGACCTCGGCCTGCAGGGCGGCGCCGAGGGGGCCGCTGAGCGCCGTGAGGATGGCGTAGCCGTCGACCACCGACTGCTGGAGCATGGCCGTGCTCTGGCCGGTGCCGCGGGAGAGCTGCATCATGCGGGAGAAGGTGGTGAGCAGGTCGTCGCCGTTCCAGGCGCCGAACTCGAGGCTGACCTTGGCGAGCCCCTCGCGGGCGATCTCGGCGTCGAAGCTGTCGTCTCCGATGCCGCCGCCGGTGCCGTGCCCGTAGAGCGCGACCCGCCAATCCGAGCCGGGGGTGCCGTCCCAGCCGTTGGTGGGGATGACCACGCGGAAGCGCGTCTCGCGCGTGCCGGTGAGCTGGGGCACGCCCGAGGCGTCGAGGATGAAGTTGTCGTCCGCGTCGAGGAAGGAGGGGACGCCGGTGAGCCGCCCGAGCACGATGGCGGCGATGGCCGGCTCCGCGGTGGAGGCGACCGTGTCGATCTCCACGCCGATGTCGCCGAGGCTGCCCCGCACGACGGCCATCATGCCGTCGAGGCGCCCGGTGAGGCCGACCTCGGAGCGGGTGGTGAAGTCCCAGACCCGCAGCACGCCCTCCGGCGCGATGCCGACCTCGCCCAGCAGGGCGCGGGCGGGCGCGTGGTAGCCTTGGAGATCAGCCTCAAAAGCGGACTCGGGGGTGGCGAGGCCCAGCGCGACCTCGGCCTCGCGGCTGCGGGGCAGCGCGGCGCCGCCCGCGGCGCGCAGGTCGTCGGTGACCACGACGAGATGCTCGGCCCCGGCGCGCAGGGGGATGAGCGGGTAGGCGATGAGCAGGCCCTCGGGGCGGACCTCGATGCCCTCGTTGACGACCTCGGCCCAGACCGGGATCTCGCGGGCCCAGCCCTCGCCGGGCTCGGCCTCGAACAGGCGAATGGGCGCTCCGGCGGGCAGGGCGTCCCCGTGCGCGAAGCCGTCGAGGAAGGCGCTGTCGAGGTGCGCCCCGAAGCCGGTCATCACCGGGCTCACGCGCGAGAAGCCGTCCGCCGCGTTGAGGAAGGCGGCGTCGTCTCCCTCGCCCGGCAGGCTGCCCGCCTCGATGGCGACGCGCAGGCCGGTGGGGCGAGACGGATCGGCGGCGAGGAAGCGGCTGTTGGGGAAGGGGAGCAGGCAGCGGAGGGGGTCCTGATCGTCGCAGGCGCCGGTGAGCGGCGCACGCGCGCCGGGAGCGCGGTCCTCCACCGGGAAGTCGCCGGGCGCGGGGGCGCGGCCATCGGGGGCGCAGGCGGCGAGCACAGCGAGCAGCAGCACGGGAACTCCGGGGACGCAGACCCGATCAAGGCCATACACGGGCTGCAGGAAAGCCGCCACACCGTCACTCAGATCCGATATCCTACGGTCGGAGCTGCGTCCGATGCGCCATCCTGCCCGTCGTCTCTGGGTTCTCGCGTGCAGTTTGTCCGCATGCACACCGAAGGATGGGGGGCCGCCCCCGGCAGACACCGGCGTGGGTCCGGCCGTGGACTGCCCCGTCGTGTTCACCTGGACGAGCACGGCCGCGCCCCCGCCCGATGAAGTGGTGGTCGCCGGCAGCTTCAACAACTGGGACACGACGGCGCACCCGTTGGAGCCGGATGGCGCCGGCGGCTGGTCGGCCACCCTCTCGTTGCCGCCCGGCCCGCACGCCTACAAGGTCGTCGAGCGGGTCTTGTGGACGTCCGACGCCTACGAAGCCTGGGCCTGCGACCCGGCGGCGCCCTTCATCCAGTGCGACGAGGGCTACAAGGAGCCCTGGGTCACCGACTTCGCGCACACCTGCGGCAGCGGCACGTCCTCGGCCTGCAACAGCATGGTCATCGTGCCGGACTGTCGGCTGCCCACCCTCACGGTGGCCTCCCTCGCGGTGGACCGCGCGGCCGGCGCCGCGGCCGTGCGCGTGCAGGCGGCGGCGGGGGCGAAGGGCGGCGGCGTGCAGCGGGTGGAGGCGACGCTGGACGGCGCGCCGGTGGAGGCGGCCGTGGGCGCGGATGGCGCGGTGGACTTCGCCTTCGCCGGGCTGTCGGTCGGCCGGCACACCCTGCGCGCTGTGGCGGTGGCCGAGGACGGCGCGCAGAGCGACGAGCTGTACGTGCCCTTCTGGACGGACGCGGGCGGGGACGCCGCCTGGGCCGATGGCCCGATGTACTTCGCCTTCGTGGACCGCTTCGCCAACGGGGACCCGTCCAACGACGCCCCCACCGGCGCCACCGTGGCGGCCGGCGAGTACCTGGGAGGCGACTTCGCGGGGCTGACGGCGCGCTTGGACCTGCTCGCCGCGATGGGCGTCCGCACGCTCTGGATCAGCAACCCGCAAGACAACGCCGAGGGCGCCTGGGGCGGTGACTGCGGCCAAACCTACGCCGCCTACCACGCCTATTGGCCGTCGGCGCGCCGGGACATCGAGGCCCGCTTCGGGGACGACGCGGCCCTGCGCGCGCTGGTCGACGGGGCCCACGCCCGCGGCATGCGCGTCATCATGGACTGGGTGGGCAACCACCTGCACGAGACCCACCCGTGGGCGGCCGAGCACGCGGGGCAGTGGTTCCACCCGCCCGCCATCTGCAAAGACAGCGTGGACGGCTGGTCCAACTGGGACCGCATCCCCGAGTCCTGCTGGTTCGCGCCCTACCTGCCGGACATCGACTACGCCCAGCTGGACCCGCTGCACCTCATGGTGGACGACGCGCTGTGGTGGGTGAAGTCCTACGGGCTCGATGGCCTGCGGGTGGACGCCGTGAAGCACATGCCGCACAGCGTCGCGTGGAACCTGGAGGCGCGCGTGCGCGCCGAGGTGGAGCACCGCGCCGCCGGGGGCGACGAGCAGTTCTGGACGGTGGGCGAGACCTTCGACGGCCACGCGCGCATCGCCGAGTACCTGCACCAGGGCGGCACGCGGCTCGGGCTGGACGCCCAGTTCGACTTCCCGCTGTACTACGCGGTGTCGAGCGTGTTCGCGCAGCGCACCGGGCACTTTGGGGACTTGGAGGCCGCGCTCGCGGCCTCCGAGGCGGCCTACGGCGGGGTGCTCATGTCGAGCTTCCTCGGCAACCACGACGTCTCGCGCTTCGTCACGCGGGCGGCCGAGGGGGACTTCGGCGCCTGCGACCCGTCGACGGGCGTGGTCGCGGTGGCGGAGGCCCCGGCGGCGGACGTCCCCTACGAGCGCCTGCGGCTCGCCTTCGCGTTCCTGTTCACGCAGCGGGATGTGCCGCTCGTCTACACGGGCGATGAGATCGGCCAGCCGGGCTACGGAGATCCCGACAACCGCCAGCCCTGGTGGTGGGACACCGGCGGCGCCGCCACCCTCGACGGCGCGCTCGCCGCCTTGCCGGCCAACCGGGCGGCCGTGCTGCGGGAGGTCGCGGCCCTGGGCCAGGCCCGCCGCGCCCACCCCGCCTTGTGGCGGCCGCGCCCGGTCGAGTGGTGGCGCGCCCCCTCCGACGCGCCGACGCTCTGGGCCACCGCCCGCGTGGACGCCGAGACGGGCGACGAGGCCATCGTCATCCTCAACCTCGACGACGCCGAGCGCACCCTCGACAACGGCCTCGCCTTCGCCGGCCTCACCCCGGGCGGGTCCTTCGTGGACGTGCTGGACGGCAGCACGTTCACCGCCACCGGGGACCGCCTGGTCGTGTCCGTGCCGCCCCGGCGCGCGCGCGTGCTGGTGCGCCCGTGACCCGCCTTCTGTTCGCCCCGTCGGAGCCTCCCATGCGCGCGCCTGCTGCCCCCGCCCGTCTGGCCTTCGCCCTGGCCCTCGCCGGCACCGCCGGCTGCTTGCAGCCCGCCGCCCGGCTGTACGCCACCGCGGACATCGCGCCGTCCCTGGACTGGGACGACGTGGAGCGGCTGGACCACATGGGCCCCACGATCATCGACGGGGGCGTCAACTTCGCGGTGTACTCCGAGCGCGCCGAGCGCATCGAGCTGCTCCTCTTCGACGACCCGGAGGCGGATCTGCCGACCTGGCAGGTGCCGCTGGTCAACAACGGCGGGCCGGTGTGGAATGTCTTCGTCGAGGGGCTCGGCATCGGGCAGCACTACGGCTTCGTCGCGTGGGGCCCGAACTGGGTCCACGACCCGGAGTGGTTCCCGGGCAGCACGGCCGGCTTCCAGGCAGACGTGGACCGCTGGGGCAACCGCTTTAATCCGAACAAGCTCCTCTTTGACCCTTGGGGCAAGGCCTTGCACCGGGACCACGACTGGTCGCGCGGCAGCACGGCCACCGGTCCCAAGCGCCACGAGCTGACCTGGGGCGCCGCGGCGAAAAGCGTGGTGGTCGTGTCGGATTACCAGTGGTCCGCCCACGAGGACGAGTGGCGCCGCCGCCGCGCCAGCGACAACCACCCCGGCCACAACTGGAACGACCTCGTGGTCTACGAGGTCCATGCCAAGGGCCTGACGATGGACCCGGCGGGCGGCAGCGAGTACCCGGGGACCTGGCGCGGCATCGGCGACATGGGCCCCTACTTGGCGGACCTGGGGATGACGGCCGTCGAGTTCTTGCCCATCCACGAGAAGCCGCTCGACGGCGGGTACTGGGGCTACAACAACCTCTCGTTTTTTGCGCCGGAGCACCAGTTCTCCGCCCATTATCAGGCGACGGGCCGGGTGGATGAGGTCCTCGACGAGTGGAAGGAGATGGTGGACCGCCTGCACCAGTCGGGCGTGGAGGTCATCGTCGACGTCGTCTACAACCACACGGGCGAAGGCGGGCTTTGGCGCGAGCGCATGTGGTACGAGACCTACGGCGAGGCCGCGGCGGTCAACTTCGACCCGAAGGAGGTCGCCGGCCTCTACTCGTACCGCGGCCTCGACAACGCGGCCTGGTACGCGCTCACCGAGGACAACCAGTACTACTGGAACAACACGGGGGTGGGCAACCAGACCCGCCCGAACCACGCCCCCGGCGAGCGGCTCATCCTCGACAGCCTGCGCTTCATGGTGGAGGAGCTGCACGTCGACGGCTTCCGCTTCGACCTCGCGGGCATCCTGGGCGAGCCGGACCTCGACTACAACGGCGTGGCAGACCCGCGGGAGACCGTCCTGCAGGCCATCATCGACGACCCCGTGCTCCAGCAGTACAACACCCGCATCATCTCCGAGCCCTGGACGGCGGCGGGCACCGGGCCGGGCATCGGCGGCTTCCCGGCCTCCTCGGACGACCCGGCGATCGCCTGGGGCGAATGGAACGCCCACTTCCGGGATTGGTGGCGCTCGTTCATGAACGAGGATGGCTTCGTTCTCAACCGCACCGAGGGGGTGGACGGCGGCGCCGTGATGACGGGTTCGGCCCCTGTTTTTGGCTGGAATGGGCGGCAGCCCTATCACTCCGTGAACTTCATCACGGCCCACGACGGCTTCACGCTCTACGACCTCTTCACCTACACCGAGAAGCAGAACGGCTGCGGCCTGCTCAACCCGAAGTGCTGCTCCGAGCCGCTCTCCGTGTGGTGCGACACGACCAGCGGCGAGAACCACAACCGCTCCCGCGACTGGGGGGACGAGGGCATGAAGCGCCAGATGATGCGCAACGCCTTCGTCGCCATGTACATCTCCCATGGGACGCCGATGATCCTCGGCGGCGACGAGTGGGTCCGCACCCAGTACGGCAACAACAACGCGTACACGATCTGGTCGGACAACGAGTGGAACTGGCACCGCTGGGGCGAGTGGATGAGCACCTACGCCTGGATGCGGCACCGCATGCACGACTTCGTGCGGGACATCGGGCGCTTCCGTCGGGAGCGCGCGTATGCGCTGGCCCCGCTCGGCTGGGGCACGGGCATGCCCTTCTACTGGAAGACGGCCGGCAACGTGGACATGGGCGCGGGGGACTGGTCCACCAAGCGGCACACCATGATCCACTACGTCGCCGAGGGCGACTTCGCCGACAAGCCCGAGCTGCTCATCCTCATCAACATGGAGCGTGGGCCGGTCACCTTCACGCTGCCGGGCGGGCGCACCTGGGGGCGCCTCGTGGACACGCAGTCCTACTATGACTCCCCCGGCACCATCGACGAGTCGGGCGGCTTCTTCGACGACTTCCCCACGGAGGACCCGTACGCGAGCGCCAACATCACGCTCGACGCGCCGTTGGTCCTCACCGAGCCCACCTACACCGTGGTCGGGAGCAGCATCGTGATCCTCGAGCAGCAGCGATGAGCCGCGCCCGTGCCTTCGGGCTGCCGCTCGCCTTCGCCCTCGTCTTCGCGCCGGCCGCCGCCCACGCCGGGCGGGCCGATGTCGGCGGCTACTTCCGGGTCGCCGCCCGGCCGGACCTCCAAGGCGGGGCCGGGCGCCTCGGCTACTGGAACCTCTACGGCCGCCTGCTCAACGAGGGGCCCTACGCCGCGGTCGAGCTCAAGTACGACGTGCTGGAGCGCCGCGCCCTCTCGGCAGATCCCTACACCAGCCTCCACCTGCGCATCGAGGGCGGCAGCGTCGGCAACGCCACGCCCGACAACGGCAGCCTCGCCGCCTTTCGCATGAGCCAGCTCTACGCCCGGGCCGGCAATGTCGGCATCCCGCACACGACCTTCCAGGTGGGCACGCTGGATCAATACATCGGCGAGCTCGGCCTCTACGACCTGCGGCCGGCGCAGGTGTTTTTCGAGACGGTCGGGGCGAGCGCCCGCTACGAGCGGGAGCGGGTGGACCTGCTCCTCGGGGTGGGAGACTCCGGCTTCTGGCTCAAGCGGGAGCGGTACAACGCGGTCTGGACCGGCGGCGGCCTGCTCCGGGTCCGCCCGATCGACCAGCTGGAGCTCGGTGGTGGCGGGATGATCCGCTACGAAGCCGAGGTCCGCGGAAATCAGTTCGCCCCGCACGACACCCCGCGCGTTCGGATGGACGACCTCCTCCGCGGGGAGGTCGTGGAGCGCTTCGCGGGCGAAAATCCCCTGCGCGAGTGGGTCTTCCCGGATCCGGTCCCGACAGACGCCCGGTCCTGGAAGGGCGTGGGGTACGTCGGCTTTGGCGGCTTCGGGCCGGTGCGGTGGAACAACTTCTTCGCGAGCGTGGAGCGGCGCCACCCGCAGGACTTTGTGACGGAGACCTTCCAAGGCCAGCAATACCGGATCTACACGGCGTCCCTGACGGATGAGCGCACGGTGCTGCTGCTGGGCGACGAGATCCAGGTGCGGCTGTGGCCAGACCGCCTGGACCTGGTCTGGGCCGGGCTCTACGGCCGCCACACCGACGCCGACAACGCGCTCGCCCCTTCGGACCACGCGCGCACGTACCGCTCGACGGTGGTGCGGCTGCAGGCGTACGTCACCGACACCGTGCATTGGCTCGGCGAGGGCAGCGCGGCCGAAGAGGTCAGCACGAACGGCAACGCCTATCGCCAGTACCAGGACAGCATCTTCCGCAACACGAACGGCGTGCCGGACGTGCGCGGCTTCGAGAACGGCGACACCGACACGCGCGTCACCTTCCAGGGCAAGACGGGCGTGGTGCTCAACCCGCTGGGCCCGGGCGTGTATGTTCGGCCGAGCCTGCGCTTCCTGTATGGCGTCCAGTGGAGCAACCAGAACAACGCCTTCGGCAACTCCTTCGTCGAGACCATCGACCAGTTCAACGCCTTTGGCAACGTGGAGCAGCGCTTGCACCACGTCCTCTCCCTCGAGACGGAGGCGTGGTTCTGATGCGTCGCCCCCCGGTTGTTCTCGGTCTTTTCGCCGCGCTGGCCTGCGCGCCCAAGGCCCCGCCCGCCCTCGCGCCCGCCCGCCCGGCCCTGCTCGTGGCGGCCTTGGAGCCCCTCGCCGACGCGCCACCCCGAGGCCTCCCGCCGCGCGCCGAGGCCCGCTTGGTGGAGGCCCTCCGCGGCGTGGGGCTCGACGTCGCGCCCGTGCCTGCCGCCGACTTCGGCCCGGCCTTGCACACCCGCCGCACGCCCGAGCAGCGCACCGCCTGGCTGCAGTCCCAGGCGGGCGATGGCGCGCCGCTGCTGGTCGTCGTCGCCGCCGAGGCGCACTTCTACAGCCAGATCGAGGGGCGCCTGCGCTGGACGGTGTCGGTGGAGCTCCTCCTCGCGGCGCCGTCTGCTTCGGATCGCCCCGTGGTCCATCACTTCGAGGTCCCGGTGTTTCTCCAGTTCCTCCACGAGAAGGAGGACGCCGCGGTGGATGCGGCCGCGCCGGTGATCGCGCGCCAAGTCGCCTCGTTCGCGGGGGCGTGGTCCGGCGGCCTGTGAGCCGGATTTTCCCGCCGCTGCCCGTGGACTCCGGGACTTCTCGGACGCCCCGCGGCCCGCGACTCTGCTAACGATGGGCGCGATGAGCGGCCCCTGCATCGTGCTGTCGCCGGCCCCGGCGCCTGTTGGCGCCGGGGAGATGTCTGTCGGCGCGCAGGGCCCGGCCGGCGCCTCCACGTCGCGGATCGATCCCGCCGCGCTGCGGGCCGACGCCCAGGGCACTCCCACCGAGGCGCGCGTGGCGCGGGTCGGGCGCGCGCTCGGCGCGCCCTTGGGGGAGGCGCTCGGCGGGCCCGGCCCCGACGCCGGCGTGTTGGATCTCATCGTCGACGGCGAGCACCTCCTCGTGCTGCCCTGGGGCTGGGCGGCGCCGTCCGGCGGTGCTCCCTTGGGGCGCCGTCCGGGCTTGCTTGTGCGACTGTCGGTGCACGGCGTGCCGGCGCGTCCCGCCGCCGCCCCCGGGGCCGCGCCGCGCGGCATCGCCTTCCTGAGCGCCGACGCGGGCGGGCCGGTCCCCGATGTTCAGCTCGCCGACTTGCTGCGACACGGAGAGGCCGCCTGCACCGCTGGCGCGGGGCGCGCGGCGCTCGAGGCCGCCCTGTTGGCGCGGCCAGCGGTCCTCGTGGTGCTCGCCCGGGTGGGCGCCGACGGGGCGCTGGTGCTCGGCCGGGCAGGCGCTCCCGGCGAGCGGATGGACGCAGACGCCTGGGGGGCGGTCCTGTCGGTGGCCCCACCGCCGGTGGTGCTGCTGTTGGCCCTGGGGGAGCAGGGCGCGCAGGCTCCCGCGGTCGCCGGGCTGCTCGCGGCGGCCCACCGTGCTGGCGTGGGGGGCGTGCTGGGCGGGGCCCGCCCCTTGTCGCGCAGCGGGGCGCTCGTCCTGGTGGCGGCGTGGATGGAGCACCTCGTGCGGGGCGCCGCGACCGTGGAAGACGCCGTGCGCGCCGCGCGTGCCGCGTTGGACAGCCCCGAGTACATCGACGACGCCCGCGCGCTCTGCTGGCTCGCCCGCCCGGAAGACGGCGACGAGACCCGCCCGCTGCCCCTGCGTCCCTTCCCCGGGCTCGGCCCGATGGGTCCGGGCGAGGCCGCGTTCTTCTTTGGCCGGGAGCGCGAGGTCGCCGCCCTCGTCGCCGCCTTCGATGCCCTGGACGCCGAGCCCGGGCGGCCACGGGTGCTTGCGCTGGTCGGCGGGGCCGGCACCGGCCGGAGCAGCCTCGTGGGCGCGGGCCTCGGTCCGGCGTTGCGGGAGCGCGGCGTCGGCGTGGCGGTGGTCGACCCGGCCGTGCGGCCGGTGGAGGCGCTCGACGCGGCCCTCGCCGCCGCCGGGGCGGGGCGCCGCCTCATCGTCGTGGACCCCTTCCATCCCTTGCTGTTGCCGGGGCATCTCCCCGATGAAGAGCAGCGGGCGGCCTTGGCCGTCCTGGCCGCCCGCGCCACCCCCGGCGGCCCCGACACGGTCCTGATCGTCCTGCGCACCGAGCTGCTGCCCCGCTGCGCCGGCGTGCGGCTGGGCGAGGGAGGGGCCCGGTTGGAGCAGGTCCTGCTGGATCCGGCCCATGCCATCATGCTCGGGGTGCCCGATCTCGACGCGCTCGCCCGCATGGTGGAGGAGCCAGCCCGGCGCGCGGGGCTGCAGGCCGAGCCGGCCCTCCTGCAGCGGGTGGTCGCTGAGGCGCACGCCCTGCCGGATCCGCTGCCCCGGCTCGCGGTGGCGTTGGAGCGGGTGTGGGAGGCGCGGGAGGGGCGGCTGCTCTCGGTGGCCGCCCTGGACGCCATCGGCGGGTTGCCGGGTGCGGTCGCCCACCGGGCCGACGCCGTCTTGGACGCCTTGCCGGACGACGCCCACCGCGAGGCGGCGCGGGCGGTGCTGGTGGCGCTCGTCCACCGGGGCGATCACACCGCTCCGGATCTCCCCGCGACGGTCCTGCGTGCGTCGCTGCTGCCGTCGGGCACGGCCGCCGAGCAGGCCCGGGTCGAAGCGGTGATTCGGCACTTGGTCGAGGGGCGCCTGCTGCGGCCTGGCCCCGGCCCGGGTCCCGCGACGCTCACCCTGGCGCACGAGGCGCTGCTCATCGCTTGGCCGCGCTTGCGGGGGTGGCTCGATGCGCCCGCCGCGGCGGGGCGGGGCGCAGCGGCGCTGCCCCCATCGGGGGGCGTCGATCCCCGCCGCTGGTCGCAGAAAAAGCGCTACCGGTGGGGCGCCGCCGGGGTGTTGGCGGGGGTCGCCCTCGTGGCCCTGCCGAGGCTGCTCGCGCGCGGGGCGATCACCCCCTTGTCCTTGTCAGACGCCGATCCCACCGCAGCCGTGGCGTTCGCTCGGTCCCTCCAGCCGGCCCCCGGGGACGCCGAGTGGCTGGCCCGCGCAAACGCCCTCCTCCAAGCGCCGCTGGCGCGGGCGGTCTATGTCGGCACCCCTGGCCCCGTCGGCGTCATCCAGCCCGCTCCGGCGGGAGGCGCCCTGCTGCTGGGCCAGGGCGATGGGCTGGCGGTGTGGGACGAGGCGGACGAGTCGGGTCCCCGGGCGGTCTGGCCCGGGGCGGCCGTCGCCGCCGCCGGATGGAGCGCCGCAGACGGCGAGGTCTTCGTCGTGGACCGTACGGGTGCGGTCTGGCTCTGGCCGGTCGGAGACGCCGAGGCGCCGCCACGGTCCCTGCGCGCGGCCGGCGCCGGCCCGGGTGTCGTGGCCGCGGTGGCCGCCGATGGCGGCGTCGCCCTCGTCGTCCAGGACGGCGACGCCATCCTGTTGGATCCCACCGGTGCGGAGCGGGCCCGCGCGCCCCTGCCCTCGGCGCAGGATGGCGGCCGCGCCGTGCCGCGCCTCGCCGCGGTGGCGGCAGACGGCGGTGCCTTCGCGGTGGGGGCGGCGGACGGCTCCGTGTTCTTGTGGTCCAGCGCCGGGCGGGACCCGCTGCGCTACCAGCACCCGGGCTTGGTGCACTTGGAGTGGTCGCCTGACGGCCAGCGCCTCCTCACGGTTGGCGGCGGTCGCATGCGTCTCGTCGGGCGGGACGGCGGGGGGGCCGCGCGCACCCCCGCGACCGTGGAGGTCGACGCCGCGGGCTTCGGCCCGGTCGGGCAGACCGTCGGCGTGTCCTACCGCGACGGCACCACCGACACCCATCGCGTGCGCTTCATCGGCCCGGACGAGCGAGACGGGCGTGTCGAGTCCGAGGCGCTCGAAGGCGCGGCCGCTGCGATCGCCCTGGACGCCGCCGCCCGCACCGTCCTGCGGGCCCGGGCCGACGGCGCCGTCGAGCTGCTCGCCTTCGACACCGGTCGTCCCACGGGCCTGCTGCGCGGCCACGGCGGCCCCGTCGTGCGCATCGTCGCGGCCCGCAGCGGCACTGCCTTGTTCACCGCGAGCGAAGACGGCGTGGTGCGCGTCTGGGAGCTGGACCGCCCGGCCGTCCTCGCGCCGCTTCCGGCCCCGGCCGCCCTGGCCTCGGCGGACGCCCTCCAGCTGCACCCCACCGGCGGGGGCTGGGTGTTGCGCGGCCCGGACGGTCGCTGGTCTCACCTTCCGCCGGGCCCCGCGGCCCCCCTGGTGCCGGTGGATCCGCCCGCGGACCCGCCCGCGCTCCCGGCCGGCGCCTCCGCCAGCGCGTGGTCTCCCTCGGGCACGCCGCTCATCGGCCACGCGGACGGCCGTTTGGTGCTCGGCGAAAAAGAGGTGGACCTCGGTTCGGCGCCGCTCGACGCGGTCTGCGCGTCGCCGGACGGCATCTCGACGGCGGCGGTGGGCCGCGACGGCGAGGTGTCCGTGTGGGAGCCCGCCACCGGCCGGCGGCGCACGGTCGGCCAGCGGGCCGGTCAGCCGGTCGCCTGCTCGTTCTCGGCCACCGGCAGCCAGCTCCTCGTCGAGTCCGTCGACGCCGTGACCCTCTGGTCGCTCGCGCTCGACCGCGCCGTGCTCACCGCGCCCATCGGCGCTGCGCCCGTCCCGAGCCGCGTCGCGCTCGCCGAGGACGAGCTGCGCGTGCTGGGTGCCGGCGGGGAGATCGGCCGCCACCTCTGGGATCCGCTCCGGGCCCAATCCGCGCTCTGGTCCGCGACGCCATCCTGCGGCGGTCTGCGCGGGGGGAGCGACCTCGGGCGCTTTTGCGCCTGCGCGGCCTGCACCGGCGCGCCGGCCCGCGCGTGTGACGACGCTCCCCTGGTTCGAATGCTCGCCGCGTTGCGGGGGCCGGCCGACTGCCCGGGGCGGTGAAGCCCGGCTCAGCGCGCGGCGGCGGGGATGCCGTCCCAGTCTGCGGCGGTGAGCGGGGGCAGCCCGTGGCGTGCGCGGGCGTCGTCACAGCGCGGCTCGGCTTGGCCGTGGGCATGACTGGCAGCGAACTCTCGGCACGGGCTCGGGCGCTCCGGGTGGATCGTGCACGCGACCCGCGCGCCGAGCTGGCCGGCGAGGGCGATGCAGCGAGGCGTCGCGCCGCGGGCCGTGCCGGCCATCGCGCGGCGCAGCGGACCCACGGGCTCCGTGAGTGCCGCGGGGACTGGGCCTGCACCATCATCCGCTTCAGCCCAGTAAAATCCGACCCGATACGCCGCGCAGCAGGCGCCGCAGCGCAAGCAGGGGTGGGCGGGCGCCGCGGTGGGCGGCGGGAGGGGGTGCGGGTCTGGGTCCAGCGCCAGGGCGTCCGTGCCTAGCGCTGCGCGCAGCACGCGAACGCCGCCGTTGGGGAGGGCGAAGCGCCGCCAATCGTCCAGCGGTGTGTCGCTGAGCGCGCAGAGCAGCGCCGCGTGGGCGGCTTGGTGGCCGACGATGGCGACGAGGCCCGGTGGGGCCGCGCGGACGATCTCCCGCACCGCGGGCACGACCCGCGCTTGCACGTCGGCCATCGATTCGCCGCCGGGGAAGCGAAGCCCGCCGGGGCGCTGCCACCAGGCCTCGAGGAGGCCCGGGTGGGCGGCCTCGGCCTCAGCGCCGGTGAGCCCCTCGACCGACCCTTGATCCAGCTCGGCCAAGGCCGGGATGAGCGTGGGCGGACCGATCAGCCGCGCGGTCTGCCGGGCGCGCAGCAGCGGGGAGCTGTAGACGGCCGTCACCGCGCCCGACCACGCCGCGAGGGCGCCGATCTCGGCGATGCCCGCGGCGTTGAGGGGCAGGTCCCACCGGCCGCAGAAGCGGCGGTCGGCGTTGGCGTCCGTTTGGCCATGCCGCACGAGCAGCACGCGCGCCGGGTGTTCCATGGCGATCAGGCCTCGGCGCGCGGGGGCGCGGGGGTGGCGAGGGCCCAGGCTGCGCGCGCGAGGAGGCCCGCGCCGATGGGCAGTCCCGCCCAGTGGCGCGCCCCGGCCTCAAGCAGCGCGGCGTTTCCGGCGAGGGCGGCCTCGGTGCGCGCCCGCTCCGGACCGTAGGCGAGGGAGACGAGTCGGCTGCGGAGGCTGAGGTCCCAGCCCAGCCGCGAGCCCCCGAGCGCGGCCCCCCAACCCGCGAGCCGCCGCGGATCCCACGGGCCCGCCGCGAGAAAGGCGCCGAGCCGCACGCCCCCTTCGAGGGCCTGCGCGATGCCCTCGCCCGTGAGCGGATCGATGCCGGCGGCCTCCCCCACGAGCAGGCACCGCCCTTGCACCACCGCCGCACGGGGCTCCCAGCCGCGCTCGGCGAAGCGTTTTTGCCGGAGCCCTGCGAGGCGAAGGCCTTTGGCCCCGAGCCAAGCGTCCAGCCAGGCCGCGAGGTCAACGCGGTCCGCGGGCTGGGACCCGGGCCCGCCACCTGCGGCGCTGCGCAGGACATAGACGCCCCGACACCAGAGCGGGGCGCCATCGAGCAGGGTCGGAAAGTCCCAGGCGTAGCCGGGCAGCGCCGCGTCTCGCGCGTCGAAGACGAGGGTGTCTCGGGGCGGGTCGCCCGCGGCTGCGTCGGTGTCGACCTCCAGCACCATCGCGCGCAGCCGGCCGGCCGGCAGACCCATCGCGCGACGGACCACGCTGCCCACGCCGTCGGCGCCGATGACGGCGCTCGCGCGGATCTCGCCCCGCGAGGTCTCCAGGCGAACGCTGTCTCCGTCGTCGGTGAGCCCCAGCACCGTGGTGTCGGTGTGGAGCGCGGCCCCCGCGTCGATCGCCCGGCCAACGAGCGCGGCGTCGAAGCTCTCGCGCCGAACGACGCGGCCCAGCGCAGGCCCCGGACGGGCCGAGAGGGAGCAGCGCCCGGTGTGGAGCGTGATCGCCGACACCGGCACAGCGGGGGCCTCGTCCGGCGCCGCGCCGATCGCCGCGAGGCAGCGCCACCCGCGATCGCCAAGACCCCCCGCACAGAACTTCTCTCGGGGAAAGGCGGCTTTGTCGAGCAGGAGCACACGGTCGCGGAGGGCGGGGGCCTCGCGGAGCAAGCGGAGGGCGGTGGCGCTTCCTGCCGGGCCAGCGCCGACGATGACGATGGGATCACGCTGCATGGCGGGCGGGGTAGCCCACGCATGGCGCGGTGCACAGCCTCACCGAGCGCGCGAAGCAGACGGGGCGCCAAGACCGGCGGAGAAGGGCGTGACTTGCGGTGATGGCACGGGCCGTCACACAAGCGTCACAAGAACCGCCCCGCGCTGCGGTTGCCGCCGTGGGGGGGCCAGAGTACTTGTCAGATGTTGGGCGGCGGTCTGCGGCGCGATGCGCAGCGGCCTCTCCCGACAGCAGTCAGCCCGCAAGGGCTTGACAGCACGCCGGCGGGGTGGTTAAGCCCCAAAGGCTCGGACGGCGGCCCTCGGGTCGCGGTGTACACCAGCGGGTGCGCACCACCGGAGACGGTCGTTCGATACAGCGTG
>JBEIVK010000922.1:0-1701 GCA_040373935.1 Alphaproteobacteria bacterium | reverse complement strand
GTCCGCGCCCGGCCGCGCCCCCGGGCCTGACCCGCGCGGCCCGCGGCGCATGCGGGCGGGGGTGCGGGGGCGCTGCACGGACGCCAAAACCAAGCAACCCCCGAGCAGCCAAAGCCGCCCGGGGGCCGCCGATGGGGGCTGAAGGCCCCGCTCGATCACTCGCCGGCGGTGTCGGCGGCGGTGTCGTCCTCTTCCTTGTCGCCGCAGGCGACCATGGTGAGGGCGAAGAGCGAAGCGATGAGCGCGAACAGAGCGTGCTTGGACATGGGTGCGTCTCCTCAGGGTGCCTGGCAGCGGTCCACCGCGGCCTCGCCAGGTAGGCCAACGGGCGGTCGGCGCGGGGGCCGCGGACCGAACCAGCGCTCTTATCGCATTGCGCTCCAACGCTGTCAAGGGTTCGGGCAGGGATCGTCCTGGTGTGAGGGTGTTTACGGATGTTTCGGCCTGGGCCCCCGCCGGTGGCCCCCGCCCCTCCGGGCCGTCCTGCACCCCCGCCGCGCCCGCGGATCGGGTAGGCTCTCGGCCGTGGGTGGGAGGCGGCGTGCAGCTGGAGACAGGCGTCGAGTGGGTCGCGGCGGCGCTCGCCGTCTGGGCGGTGTGGCGCTCCGTGCCGCGCGCGCCCGCGCTGGACCACGAGCGCCTGCTTCATGTCGCGCTGTCGACCCGCCTGCGCGGCGAGGTCGAGGCCGCGGGCGGCGACCTCCGCGTCTGGGAGGGGCAGGTGCTCGGCGCCGTGCTGTATCACCCGGCCTTTCGCGATCCGGGGCCCCGCCTGCGCGATCCGGCCACCGCGCCCGTGCCGGTGCCCGCCCGGGAGGGCGAGCGGGCCCTGCTGGAGCAGCTCGGCCGGCTGCCGGATCCGTCCGCCCGCCTCCGCGCCGCCTGGGTCGAGGATCCGCGGGTGCTCGAAGCGTTGCTGGACGACCCGGCGCGTCTCGGCCCGGCGCACGATCCGGCCACCGTGCTTGGCCCCGCCGTCGGCTGGGACGCCGTGGCGGAGTGGGGGCCGGCGGTCGGGGCGGCGCTGGGGCGGCGGCTTGGCCACGTCGTGGTCCTGGCGGTCGGGGTGCCCTGGGCGGCGGCGCTCGGCGCGGCGGCGCCCGGCCAGCGCGTGGTGATCTGGGACGCCCTCCCGGAGACAGACCCCGCGGATCGCGGCGTGCTCCGGGGCTTCGAAGCGCTGTTCGGCGCTGCATCGGACCGCTTCGTCTGGGTGGTCGGCGGGGCGCACTTCGAGGGGGCCTTGCGCGTCTTGCACGCGTGGCCGGAGCTGCGGGACCGGCTGCTCGGCGTGGTGGCCGTGGCACCCGCGGTCTCGCCGGCGTTGCCCTGGGTCGAGGCGCACTTCACCCATGAGCAGATGGAGCCGGAGCTGCAGCGGGCCATCCCGTACTTGTTGCTGCGGGTGGTGGACCCGGAGGATCCGCTGGCGACCGACTGGACGCCGCTGCCCGTGCCGCCCGTGCCCGAGAGTGGGCGGGCGAGCATCGCGGTGCACGAGCTGGGGGTGGTGCCGCGCGAGGGCCTGTCCGACGCGGTCCTGGCGTGCGGGATCTGGGTGCTGCTCGCGTTCGTCGCGTGAGGCGGCGCGCGGTGAGGAAGGGGGCGTTGCGGGGCAAACCTTGGTTTCCCCTGCCCTGAGAGAAGTGGCACCCCGCGCGACCTCGGGCCCCGCGGTTCAGGGGCTGTCCACGGCGCCGT
>JBEIVK010000796.1:0-2042 GCA_040373935.1 Alphaproteobacteria bacterium | reverse complement strand
GTCTGGCGCGCCCGCGCCAGGCGCTGCGCCAGCGCCCGGCGCGGGGCAGGGGCGGTGAACGGAGGGGGCCCGCGGGTCGCGCCGGTTGCCCGCCGCAGGAGAGGAAGGGGGCGTTACGGGGGAAACCTTGGTTTCCCCTGTCCCCTGCCCTCCCTCCAGCCGCGCGACGGCGAGGCCCCGGGGGCCCGTGTGCCGCCTGGGCGGACCGCTACCGGCCGCTCCAGTCGATCGCCGAGACGGGGAGGGTCCAGGTGGTGGAGCCCCGCATCATCACGGCGTCCAGCTTGTAGATGTCCGAGGCGGCCATGCTTGCGAGCAGCGCGTTCTGCTCTCGGATGAGCGCGGTGTTGGCGTCGAGCGCGGCACGGGTGGACTCGACATCGCGCCGGATGAGGCTGATCTCCAGAAAAAGCAGGATGGCGAACAGGCAAAGGACCAGCGAGCCCACGCCGGACGCCACCGCGCCGGCGGCGATGAGGTGGCTTGCGGTCACACCCGACCGCTCGGGAGCGGCCGCCCGGGCCGGGGACCTGGGCGGCGGGGCGGGTGGGCCGCCAGGGCCTGCCGGAGCGGCGCTTGGGAGCGCACGCGCCGGGTCTTCAAGGCCGAGGAGGTCAAGGTCATCCGGCTCGGGACCCGGGCGGGGCGGGGTGCGCATGGCGGTCTGCTCCCAAAGGAAGGGGGTGCTGGGACACGGGCGCTGCGGCGAGGCGCCGTCACGGCGCCGGCTCGACGTAGCCGAGGACCTCCAGCAGCTGGTCGGAGCCGGCGCGGGCGCCGCCCTCGGGCACGGCGCCGGCGGGGGCCCAACCGGCAGCCTCCGCGCGAATCTCGGCCTCGATGCTGCCGAGGGGCCCAGCGGGCAAGGAGCGGGCCTCTGCCGGATCCGCCACGAGGTCAAAGCGGAGGGCGGCGCCGCCCTGGTGAATCTCCTTGGCGGCGGCGCTGCGACGGGACCAGCCGACCGCGGGGCGGAAGGCGTCCGTGTGGGAGAGGACCGCGTCTCGCCCGGCGCCCCCCGCCCAGACCGCCGCGAGATCGCGTCCGGCGACGCGGCGATCGACGGGGAGGCCCGCGAGGCTGAGCAGCGTGGGCGCGAGGTCGGTCAGGCCGACGGGGGCGGCGACGCGCTGGCCCCGCGGCACGCCGGGGCCGTGGAGGACGAGAGGGACGCGCAGCACCTCGTCCCAGAGGCTGTCCTTGTGGTTGAACCAATGGTTGTGGCCAAAGCTCTCGCCGTGGTCTGCGGTAATGGCGACGATGGCGTCGGGGCCCGCGGCGGCGGCGATGCGCGCCAGGAGTGGCTCCAGCTCTTCGATCTCGGCGAGGTAGAGCCCGCGGACGTGGGCGACCTCCTCGGCGGTGGGGCGGCGGTGGCCGTGGCGAAACGGGTCCAGCGCGCCGTCGGAGCCGTCGAGGGTGCCGCGGTAGCCGGTGGCGAACCGGGCGGCGGCGGCGGCGCTGGGGGTGTAGGGAAAGTGGGCGTCGAAGAGGTGGATGAAGGTGAAGGTGGGGCCGGACTGGGCGGACATCCAGGCGAGGGCATCGGCGACGACGTCGGCGCCAGGCCGGAAGGGAGCGTGGTGGTCTCGGGGGACGCGGTCCACCTGGTGGGTGAAGCCACGGCCGAGGCCGCACGCCTCGTCCGTCACGGTGAAGCCGCCGTAGAAGGCTCCCGCGGCGTAGCCGTGGCGGGTGGCGACCTCGGCGAGGGTGGGCACGGAGAGCGCGCTCCCGCGGACCTTGACGACATCGCCATGCGCGAGCGGCGGCACGCCCGTCATCATGGCCCAGTGGGCGGCGCAGGTCTCCGGCTGGTGGGTGATGGCGGCGTCAAAAGCGACGCCGTCCGCGGCGAGGCCCTCGAGCGTGGGGAGGCGGGCGGGGCCGCCGTGCAGGGCGAGGAAGGGCGCGCCGACGGTGTCGAGAGAGACGAGGACGATGGAGCGGGCCGGCCGGCCCGCCGGCGCAGGCCCGAGGTCAAAGGTGGGCGCGACCCGCAAAACGGGAGGGCCGCCCCGGCCGCCGGGACCGTGGCCGCC
>JBEIVK010000520.1:0-3414 GCA_040373935.1 Alphaproteobacteria bacterium | reverse complement strand
GAGCTGGAGCAGGCCCTGGCTCCGGGCCTCCGGCGCACAGCCGGGGGCGGCCGCAGCGTCGAGCGCCCGGGCGGCGTCGGCCAAGCGGCGGGCGTCGGCGAGCAGGCCGCGCTCCCAGAGGGCGGCGGCGGCGGCGACGGTGTAGCGCCACGCGAGGGCAGGCTCGCCGGCCGACCGGTAGTGGCCCGCGATGGCCTCGGTGGAGAGCGGGCTCTCGGCGTCTCGGGACTCGAGCGCGGCGGCGAGGCGGCGGTGCAGGGCCGCGCGCCGGGCCTCCGGCAAGGACTGGTACACAAAGGCGCCGAAGCGGGACTGGGGCAGGCTGAGCAGGGCGCCGAGGCCCGTGTGCTGCTCGACCAGCAGGCCCGTGGAGACCAGGGCGTCCAGGCGGTCCAGCGCTTCGTCTTCGTCTTGGTCGAGGACGTCGAGGAGGAGGTCCACGTCGACCGGGCGGCCGGCGACGGCGAGCACCTCGACCACCCGGCGGTCGTCCGGGGCGAGCGCGCCGAGGCGGCGCTCGACGGCGTCGCGCACGGAGACGCGAACCTCGAGCGGCTCCGCCACTTCGACCAGGCCGTCGACCTCGGTGCTGTCGTCGGCGAGCTGCGGGACGAGGGCGGTGGGGGCGTCGGGGGCGAGGGCGTCGAGGCTGCGGCCCTCGGCGAGGGCCTGCAGGTACTCGACCACGTAGAAGGGAGTGCCGCCCGTCTCTTCGGCGATGCGGTCTGCCACGGCGTGGGCGTCGGGGCGCTCGCCCAGGGTGGCGGCGACGAGGCGCAGGACGTCGGCGCGGTGCAGCGGGCCGAGGGCCACCCGCGCCGGCGTGAGGCCCAGCTCCTGGCCGTCGCGCAGGGGGGCGAGGGCCGGCGCGGCGACGCCCGTCTGGGCGGTGGCGAGCAGCAGGAAGGGCGTGGCGTCGCGCACGACGAGCGCGCGCACCAGGTAGCCGAGCAGGCCGATCAGCGGGGGCGGCGCGTGGTGCAGGTCGTCCACGGCGAGGATCACCGGCCCGCTCTCCAGCAGGGCGGCGAAGGTGTCGCGGATGCCGTCGTAGAGCTGGTAGCGGAGGTCTCCGCCGACCTGGCCGGCCCCCTCGGCGAAGGCCCGCAGCGCGACCGGCAGGTTGGGCGGCACGCGGGCGCCCAGCTCGCGGCCCAGCTCGCGGCCGATGTGGAGCAAGGCCTCCCAGCCGCCGTCCCGCGCGGACAGCCGCGCCTCCCAGACGGGGATGCCGATGAGGCGGGCGTGATCGAGCGCGGCGCCGAGCAGGCGCGTGCGGCCGATGCCCTCCGGCCCCTCGATGAGCCCGGCCCCGCCTTGGCCGCGGGTCAGCGCGCTCACGATGTCCCGCAGCTCGTCGAGGGCCACCGAGCGGCCGACCAGCGGCATGTCGCGGGAGGGCGGGGCGGCGGCGGAGGGCGCGGGGGCGGGCTGGAGCGCGGCGAGCACCTCGGCGGCCGAGCCGAAGCGGTCCCGCGGGGCCTTGGCGAGCAGGCGCAGGCAGAGCGCCTCCAGGGCTTCGGGGATCTCTGGGTCGATCGCGCGCGGCGACGGCGGCGTCTGGCTGCGGTGGGCCTCCAGATAGGAGGCGAGGTCGTTGCCGACGAAGGGGCGGCGGCCCGTGAGCATCGCGTAGAGGATGACCCCCGCGGAGTAGAGGTCTGCCCGGTGGTCTACGGGGGTGCCGGCCATCTGCTCGGGGGCGGCGTAGGCCCAGGTGCCGACGAGCGTGGTGGAGACGAAGGGGTCTGCCGCGGGGTCCAGGTCCTTGACGATGCCGAAGTCGGTGAGCTTGCAGCGGCCGTCCTCGGCGACGAGGATGTTGGAGGGCTTGAGGTCTCGGTGGACCAGGCCCTTCTGGTGCACGACGGCGAGGGCTTGCATCAGGTCGGTGAGGATGGCCTCGATGCGCCGCCAGCGCTCCGCCGGCCGCAGCGCGCGCACCGCGCGGAAGGCCTGGTGGAGATCCGGGCCCTCCACGAACTCCATCTGGATGCAGGGGTGGCCCTCGATCTCTTCCCAGCCCTTCACGCGGATGACGTTCGGGTGGTCGATCGCGGAGAGGGCGCGGAACTCGCGGCGGAAGCGCGGCAGGCCCGTCTGGGCGCGGCCGGCCTTGAGGACCTTGAGCGCCCAGCGGTGGTCGGCCCCGTCGCGCACGAGGATGACGTGGGCCATGCCGCCCGTCGCGATGGCGCGCTCGACCGTGTACCGGCCGAAGCCCTCTCCGGATTGGAGGACCCGCCCGGCGACCTCGATGCCTTGACCCGGCTCCACCCTGCCCCCGCGCCCGTGCGCTCAGCCGGTGTAACCGCGCGCCGCGGGATCGGCGCCGAGGCGGGCCGCGAGGGCGGCGTGGGCGGCGAGCCAGGTGGGATGCGCGGGGTGGATGGTGAGGCCGACGCGCAGCGCGAGCAAGCGCAGGCGGCGCAGGCCGGGCTGGGCCGTGCGATCCAGCGCCTCCAGCACGGCGTCTTCGGCGGCGGCGTCGCCCAGCGCGGCGAGGGCGGCGGCGGCGTCCAGGGCGATGCGGGCGGCGGCGGTGGGCAGCAGCGCCGGACTGCGGCCGAGGGCGCCCCACGCGGACTCCAGGGCCAAGGCCGGGTCGCGCGGGCCGTGCGCCCACGCGCGCAGCGCGAGCAGTTGGCCCACAGGGTCTTCCAGGGCGGCGAGCTCTTGCAGGGGCGGCGGCGGCAGGAGGGCGGCGGCCTCCTCGGGGTGGCCGGCCGCGCAGAGCACCCGCCCGACGGCGACGAAGGCGAGCACCTCGGGCGGCGTCTCGGCGCGGGCGCGCCCGTGCAGCGCGGTGGCGCCCTCGCGGGCGAGGCGCAGGGCGCCGGGGGCGTCCCCCTGGGCGAGCCGCGCCGATGCCTGCAGCCCGAGCCCGCGGACCGTCGTGATGAGGCGAGGCAGCTCGCGCGCGATGCGGGCGGCCTCGACCCCGCGCTCCTCCGCCTCGGTGAAGCGGCCGTCGCAGAGCGCCAGCTCGCCTTGCAGCAGGAGCGTGCGCGCCAGCGGCAGACCCGGGCCCAGCGGGCGCAAGCGGGCCTCGGCGGCCTCCAGCGCGGCCCGCCCGGCGACCAGCTCTCCCGCGGCCAAGGTGACCAGGGCGCGCCCGGCCGCGGCGTCCGCCTCCACCGCCGGCGCACCCGTCTCGGCGGCGAGGTGGGCGAGCTGGTCAAAAAGGCGGGTGGCGGCAGCGCTCTCACCCCGCACGAGGCGCGCGGTGGCGACCGCCTGGGCCACCCGGGGCCAGAGCGGATCTCCCGCCGGCAGCGCGGCGAGCACCGGCTCCAGCGTGTGCAGCGCCGGCTCCACCTCGCCGCGGGCGGCGCGCACGAGACCGACGCCGGCGCGCGCGCGCGCGGCCAAGGCCGGGTCGTCGGCGCTGGCCCCGGCGCGCTCCCAGGCGTC
>JBEIVK010000370.1:0-4432 GCA_040373935.1 Alphaproteobacteria bacterium | reverse complement strand
GCCCGCCCACTAGGGCCGAGAGCACGGCGGGACCGTGCCGGAAGCGCACCTCTGTCTTCGCCGGATGGACGTTGACGTCGACGTCGCCGCCTGGAACGGACAGCGCGACCACGACGACCGGATGACGCCCTTGCGGCACCACGCCGCGGTACGCCTCTCGCACGGCCTTTCGCAGCAGCGGGTCATCCACCCAGCGGCCGTTCACGTAGAGGTACGTGCCACCGACCGCGCTGCCGCGGTGCACGCCGACCGGGGACAGCAGCGCCTCCACCGCCAGCGCGCCGTCGCGGAAGTCCACTGGGCGGAGGCTCTCCGCGATGGAGCCGAGCAGGTCCACCGCACGCGCGGCAGGGCTCCCGGTCGCCGGGGCGTCCAGCAGCACCCGCCCATCCGTCTCGACCCGAAAGGCGACCGCCGGCCGGACCATCGCCTCCCGCGCGACCATCTCGACGGCGTGCGACTGCTCCGTGGCCGGCTCGCGCACGAACTTCCGACGTGCCGGAACGTTGAAGAAGAGGTCCCGAACGGTGATCTCGGTGCCCACAGGGCCGCCGGCCTCCTCCACCGCCACCCAGGCGCCCCCGTCGATGCGCAGCTCCGTCCCGACCTCGTCCCCGGCGCGGCGGGTGCGCAGCCGGAAGCGGCTGACCGAAGCGATGCTGGGCAGAGCCTCGCCGCGGAAGCCGAAGCTGCTGAGGGCGAAGAGATCGCGCTCTTCGCGGATTTTGCTGGTGGCGTGGCGCTCGACGCAGAGCCTCGCGTCTGCGGGGCCCATGCCGGCGCCGTCGTCGCTCACCCGGACGAGCCCGAGACCGCCGGCGCCCAGCACCACGTCCACGCGGCGCGCGCCCGCATCCAGGCTGTTCTCCACCAGCTCCTTCACCACGCTCGCCGGCCGCTCGACCACCTCGCCCGCGGCGATCTGGTTGACGAGGTGACTGTCGAGCACCCGAATCATGCGCCGCCAGGGGCCTCCCCAGGGCGGCGCTTTTCCTTCAGGTGCATGCGCAGCGGCGTGCCGTTGAAGTCGAACTCCTCGCGCAGGCGGTTGTCGAGGAAGCGCCGATACTCGGGCTTCACGGCCTCCGGGGAGTTGCCCCAGATCGTGAAGGTGGGCGGCCGGACGCGGGTTTGCGTCATGTAGTTCAGCCGCACCGGGTGGTGGTGCTTCTGCGCGGGCGCGTGGGCCGCGACCGCGGCCGTGAGGAAGCGGTTGAGGCGCGCCGTGGAGATGCGCCGGTCAAAGGCGCGGAAGACGTCCTCGACCAGCGGCAGGATACGCCCGGTCCCCTTGCCGGTGAGCGCGGAGGTGTACAGCACCGGCGCCCACTGCAAGTGCGGGAGATGGCGGCGGATTTCGTCGTCCACGGTCTGCGAGCTGCGCTCCGTCGTGGCGCGCACGAGGTCCCAGCGGTTCACCACGAGGATGCAGGCGCGACCGCGGTCCTCGATGAGGGCCGCGAGGCGGGCGTCCTGCCGGGTGATGCCCTCCACGCCGTCGACCAGGAAAAGGCTGACGTGGCAACGCTCGATGGTCTTGATGGCGCGCAGCGTGGCGAAGGTCTCGAGCTTGTCGTCGATGCGCGCGCGGCGCCGCACGCCCGCCGTGTCCACGATGCGGTACTTGAGGCCGTTTTCTTCGAACACGGAGTCCACGGCGTCCATCGTGGTGCCGGGCATGTCGTGGACGACGTGCCGCTCTTCGCCGAGCAAGCGGTTCACCATCGTCGACTTGCCGATGTTCGGCCGGCCGATGACGGCGATGCGAATCTCCTCCGGCCGGCCCCGGAACGGCGCCGACGCCGGCGTGTCGAAGTCTTCGTCTTCCCCCTCCCCTTCGCCGTCTTCGGGCTCGAAGCCGGTGTCCACGTCGTCCAGCGCGCCCTCGTCGAAGCCCGCATCGGGAGCCTCGGGCAGACGCGCCAGGATGCCCTCCCACAGCTCATAGATGCCGCGCCCGTGCTCGGCGGAGATGCAGGCCATGTCCGGGAAGCCGAGCCCCCAGAACTCGTGGGCCTCATCGTCGTGGCGCGGCCCGTCGCACTTGTTGACCACGAGCAGGATGCGCCGCTCGCCCAGGGCGCCGCCGAGCGTGCCGCGGAGGATTTCGGCGGTCAGCCGGTCCGGCTCGGTCATGCCGACCTGGCGGTCCACCACGAACAACAGGACGTCCGCCTCGCGGATGGCGACCTCGGCCTGCTTGCGAACCGCCAGGAACAGTGCGCCCTCCGGCAAGGCCGACGGGTCCGGCTCGAAGCCGCCGGTGTCGACCACGACCACCTCGCGGTCCCCGTAGACGGCGGTGCCGTAGAGGCGGTCCCGCGTGACGCCCGGGCGGTCGTCCACCAGGGCGTCGCGCGTGCGGGTGAGACGGTTGAAGAGCGTGGACTTGCCGACGTTGGGACGGCCGATGATTGCGACGACGGGGAGCATGGTCACGACGACTGGAGCTGGGCGATGCGGCGCGGGTCGCGCGTCCAGTCGGGCTCGACGGAGACGTGAAGCTCGAGGTGGACGCGGGCGCCGAGGAGCGCGTTGATGTCTTTGCGAGCTTCGGTGCCGATCTTCTTGATCATCTCGCCGCCGCGGCCCACCACGATGGCCTTCTGGCCGGGGCGCTCGACGATGATGCGGGCGAAGATCTCGACCTGGGCGCCGCTCGGGGCGTCCGGGCCGGGTTCGGTGTAACGCTCGATCTCCACCGCGGCTGCGTAGGGCAGCTCTTCGTGGGTGTGGCGGAAGACCTTCTCGCGGATGAGCTCAGCGACGAAGAAGCGCTCTGGCTGGTCCGTGACGGCGTCGGGCTCGAACAGGAAGGGCGCCGGCGGGAGCTTGGGCGCCCAACTGTCGAAGAGGCGGTCCAGGCCGTCGCCCGTCTCGGCGCTGACCGGGACGCACGTGGCGAAGGGGAGCTTCTCCTGGAAGAGCGCGATGATCGGCAGCAGCAGCGGCTTGTGGATGATGTCCACCTTGTTCAGCGCCACCGTCACGTTTTGCGGGACGAGGGCCGCGATGCTCTGCATGCCGATGTGCCAGGTGTCGCGCCGCTGCTCGACGCGCTCCGAGAGGCGCTTGGCGTCCACCACCCAGCAGGCCGTGTCGGCCTCCTGAAGGGCCTCCCGCGCGATCTCCACCATTGCTTCGTTGAGGCGGGTGCGGGCGTCATGGATGCCGGGCGTGTCGAGCAGCACCGCCTGCACAGGCGGACGGGTGACGACACCGACCACCCGGTTGCGGGTGGTCTGCGGCTTGTTGGAGACGATGCTCAGCTTTTGACCGAGCAGACCGTTGAGAAGCGTGCTTTTGCCAGCGTTGGGCAAGCCGATGAGGGCGACGGTGCCGCAGCGGGTGGGCGTGGACGGAGACGACATGACGCGCCGATAACCGCCGGGCCCCTGGGGGGCCGCCCGGTCACGCGACCGTCACGCCCGCCGCACGACGGAGCCGCGGGGCAGCCCGGGATCCAGCGAGATGGCGACCGAACGCACGCCGGCGGCAGCGCGGGCCGCGCGCACCGTGCTGCGCGAGGGGCCGAGGGCCCAGCCGTGGTCTGCGGGATGGACAGCCAGCACGACGTCGCTGCCCGGAGAGGCGCCGTGGAGGGCCGTCAGCACGCGCCGGCGGAACCGGCGCACCTCGCAGAGCCCACGGAGGTCCGAGTGGGCCGGGCCGGCGACCGCGTGCGCGGGCACGTCATGGCCCGGGATGAAGCCGACGCGGTGGATGGCGATGCCGGCGCCTTCGAAGGCGTCCATCCAGGCCGCGAGGGTCGTCACGGCCTCCCCGATGCGCATGGGCGCCCAGTCTCCGACGGCGACGGCTGACGCGAGCTGGCTGCCGACGAGGGCGGGGGCCGCGCTGATCCGCAAGAAGTCGGGCCGCAGCGCGGGCTCCGTGGTGAGGCGGCGGGCCTCGGCGAGGGCGCTGGCGTGGGAGGAGCCGGGCAGGCCGCACATGAGCCAGAGGCCGCAGCGCAGCCCCATCGCGCGCAGCCCCGCGAGCTGCGCGGGCAGGGCGTCGAGGGCGGGGCCGCGGCCGAGCGGCGCGGCGACCCGGCGGTCCACCGACCAGATGGCGAGCTCGACCTGAACGAGCCCCCGCGCGACGAGGGCGCTGGCCGCGCGGCGGTCCAGGGCGGCGGGGTGGGTGCACAGCCAGAACGGGTGCGGCGCGAGGGCGTCGAGCAGCGCGTCGCCGGGGAGGCCGCCATGAACGTAGGACACGACCGGCGGGCCAGGGCGGCGGGCGTCGCGGAGCGCCGCGGCGACCAGGGCGCGCGCGGTCTCGGGCGCGGGTGGCGGGCGCGGCGGTGGGTCCCAGGGGGAGACTTGCGGGTTGCCGAGATCGATCGGGACGACGATCACCGCGGGCGGGACAGCCGGCCCGCGAGCTGCCGGATCGCAGCGGCGCAGGCCTCGGCCTCCGCCGCCTT
>JBEIVK010000252.1:0-5762 GCA_040373935.1 Alphaproteobacteria bacterium | reverse complement strand
CGGCCCTCCTCGGGGGCTGCGTCGCGGTCATGACCGGGCTCGTCCCCCACGAGCACGCCCTCGCCGCCATCGACCTCAACGTCGTCTTCCTGCTCATGGGCATGATGATCGTCGTAAACATCCTTGCCGGCACGGGGCTCTTCGAGTGGCTCGCCGTCACCGTGGCCCGCAAGGCCAAGGCCGACGGCCTGCGCATCCTGCTGCTCTTCGTCGGCGCGACGGCCCTGCTCTCGGCCTTTCTGGACAACGTCACCACCGTCATCCTCGTCGCGCCCATCACCATCCTCGTCTGCGAGATCCTCGAGCTGAAGGCCGCGCCCTTCCTCGTGCTGGAGGCCATCGCCTCCAACATCGGCGGTACGGCCACCCTCATCGGGGACCCGCCGAACGTGCTCATCGCGTCGGCCACGGGCCTCACGTTCAACCAGTTCATCGTCAACCTCACGCCCGTCGTGCTCGTGATGTTGGCGCTGCTCCTGCCCGCCGTCGCGTTGGCCCTGCCTCACCTCGCCGTCGTCAAGCCCGAAAACAAGGCGCGTCTGCTGCGGGCCCGCCCGGAGCGCACCATCCTCCAGCCGGTCGCGCTCAAGCGCGGGCTCATCGTCTTCGCGTTCATCATGGTGGGCTTCTTCGCCTCGCACGCGCTGCACATCGAGCCCGGCCTCATCGCGCTGGTCGGCGCGCTCGTGATGGCCGTCGCCACCGGCACGAACCTCCATCACGCCCTCGAAAAGGTGGAGTGGACGGCCATCTTCTTCTTCGTCGGGCTGTTCATGCTCATCGGGGCGATGGAGCACAACGGCGTCTTCGAGGCGCTCGGCCACTTCATCCTGGACTTGACGAAGGGCAACTTCACCGCCACCGTCCTCGTCATCCTGTGGTTCGCCGCCATCGCGTCGAGCATCGTGGACAACATCCCCCTCGTCATCGCGATGATCCCGCTCATCCGCATCATCGCGCCCGAGTTCGGCGCGCAGATGGGCCTCACCGACGCCGCGGCCATCCGCGCGCAGGTCGAGGAGCCGCTGTACTGGTCGCTGGCGCTGGGCGCCTGCCTCGGCGGCAACGGCAGCATCATCGGCGCGAGCGCCAACGTCGTGGTCTCCCAGATCGCGCAGCGCAACCGCCACCCGTTCACCTTCCTGGAGTGGGCGCGCTACGGGTTGCCCATCATGCTCGGCACGGTGGCCATCTCCACGGCCTACCTGTACCTGCGCTACCTGCGCTGAGCGCGGCGGCGCCGCCCGTCGTCTCGCGGGGCACCTTCAGAGGACAGGGGAAACCCAGGTTTCCCCCGTAACGCCCCCTTCCTGTCGCGCCGCGGCCCCCCGCTCCGGCGCGGGCGCTCAGGCCTGGATGCGCCACACGCGATGCGGCGCCCGCCCGGCAAAATCGGGCGGCAGCAGCGCCGCGGTGCGCTCCTCGACGGCGGCGACCGGCAGGCCGTCCAGGTCCGGCTCGAAGCGCTGGTGGTTGGTGCTGAACCAGACCACGCCGCCCGGCGCGAGCACCGCGAGGCAGCGCTCGATGAGGTGCCGGTGGTCCGCCTGCACCTCGAAGGGCACCATGCCCTTCACCTCCGAGAACGAGGGCGGATCCAGCACGATGAGGTCCCAGCGCTGGCCGGCCTGGGCCGCGCGCGCCAAGAACGGGCGCACATCCGACGTGACGCCGCTGTGGGCCGGCCCGAACAGGCCGTTCAGCTCCAGGTTGTCTCGCGCCCACTCCAAGTAGCGCGGGTTGCCGTCCACGGAGGTCGTCGAGGCCGCGCCGCCCGCCGCCGCGTAGGCCGTGAAGCTGCCGGTGTAGCAAAACAGGTTGAGCACGCGGCGGCCCGCGCTCTCCGCCTGCACGGCGCGGCGGGTGAGCCGGTGGTCCGCGAACAGGCCGATGTCCAGGTAGTCCGTCAGGTTCACGTGGAAGCGCAGCGCCCCCTCGCGCACCACCGTCCGCACGCTCTCCTGCGCGAGCCGCCCGTAGCGCGCGCCCTCGGCCGGCCGCGTGCGCCGCGCCCGCCCAAACACCCGGCCCGGCTCCACGCCGAGGGCCGCCGCCAGCGCCGCGCCCAGCGCCTCTCGCTCGCCGGGGATGGTCTGCCTGCGCTCATACTCGCCGACCACCAGCGCGTCGCCCACCACGTCGACGACGAGGCGGATCTCCGGGATGTCGCGGTCGTAGAGGCGCCAGACCTCGACCTGCTCTTGCCGGAAGCGGGGGGCGAGGCGGGCGTGCGTCTTCCGGCAGCGGTTGACGAACATCTCGGTGTGGGCGGCGAGGCGGTCCATGCGCCCCGCATCACCCCGCAGCGCCCCCGGCGCAAGGCCGACCGCCCGCGCCCGGCGGCGGTTAGGCGGCCCGCGGAGGCCCCATGACCGCGTTCCAGTACGCCGAACCCTTCCCCCACGTCGGCCACGACACCACGCCCTGGCGCAAGCTCGACGTCGGCGGCGTGTCCCTCGGCAGCTACCGCGGCCAGTCCATCCTCGAGGTGGAGCCCGGCGCCCTCACCGCGCTCACGGCGGCGGCCATCCGCGACATCAGCCACCTCTTCCGGCCGGGGCACTTGGCGCAGCTCCGGGCCATCCTGGAGGACGGCGAGGCCTCCCCGAACGACCGCTTCGTCGCGCGCACGCTGCTGCAGAACGCGAATGTCTCGGCCGGCATGGTGCTCCCGTCCTGCCAGGACACCGGCACCGCCATCGTCATCGGCAAGAAGGGCCAGCGGGTCTGGACGGGCGGCGGGGACGAGGAGGCCATCGCGCGCGGCGTGTTCCGCACGTACACCGAGACGAACCTCCGCTACTCGCAGCTGTCGCCGCTGAACACCTACGACGAGGTGAACACGGGCACCAACCTGCCGGCGCAGATCGAGCTCTACGCCACCGCGGGCGACACCTACGACTTCCTGTTCCTCACGAAGGGCGGCGGCTCGGCAAACAAGACCTTCCTCTTCCAGGAGACGAAGGCGCTGCTCAACCCGAAGTCGCTGCTCGCCTTCCTGGACCAGAAAATCCGCTCGCTCGGCACATCGGCCTGCCCGCCCTACCACCTCGCCATCGTCATCGGCGGCACCAGCGCCGAGGCCACGCTCAAGACGGTGAAGCTGGCGTCCGCCCGGTATCTGGACGACCTGCCCACCACCGGCGGCCGGCTCGGCCAGGCGATGCGGGACACCGCCCTGGAGGCCGAGGTGCTGGAGCTCACCCGCAAGAACGGCATCGGCGCGCAGTTCGGCGGCAAGTACTTCTGCCACGACGTCCGCGTCATCCGCCTGCCGCGGCACGGCGCCTCCTGCCCCGTCGGCATCGGCGTCTCCTGCTCGGCAGACCGCCAGGCCCGCGGCCGCATCACCGCCGAGGGCGTGTTCCTCGAAGCCCTGGAGACGAACCCCGCGCACTACCTGCCCGAGCCCACCGCGGCCGACCTCTCGGCCGACTGCGTGAAGGTGGACCTCACCCGCCCGATGTCCGAGATCCGGGCCCTGCTCTCCCGCTACCCGGTGAAGACCCGCCTCGCGCTGACGGGGCCGATGGTGGTCGCGCGGGACATCGCCCACGCCCGCCTCAAGGAGCGCATCGAGCGCGGCGACGGCCTGCCGCAGTACCTCAAGGATCACCCCGTCTACTACGCCGGCCCGGCAAAGACCCCGACCGGCATGGCGAGCGGCTCCTTCGGCCCCACCACCGCCGGCCGCATGGACTCCTACGTGGACTTGCTCATGCAGCACGGCGGGAGCCACGTCACGCTGGCCAAGGGCAACCGCAGCCGCGCCGTCACCGACGCCTGCCAGAAGCACGGCGGCTTCTACCTCGGCAGCATCGGCGGCCCGGCCGCCATCCTCGCCCAGGACAACATCCGCAAGGTCGAGGTGCTGGACTACGCCGACCTCGGGATGGAGGCCGTCTGGCGCATCGAGGTCGAGGACTTCCCTGCCTTCATCGTCGTGGACGACAAGGGCAACGACTTCTTCGCCTGAGCGCCCCTCAGCGCTCCACCGCGCGCAGGCCCGGCGCCTCTCGGCCCGTGGCCTGCACGTACTCGTCGTAGCTGCCCTCGTAGACCCGCGGGCCCGCCGCCGTCAGCTCGACCACGCGGTTCGCCAGCGCCCGCAAGAACGCGCGGTCGTGCGACACGAACACGAGGGTGCCCTCCCACTCGCGCAGCGCCCGCACGAGCGCCCGCTTCGTCGCGAGGTCCAGGTGGTTCGTCGGCTCGTCCAGGACGAGCAGGTTGGGCCCGGCGTACAGCATCTTCGCCAGGGCCAAGCGCGACTTCTCGCCGCCCGACAGCACGACCACGGGCTTGTCCACGTCGTCCCCCGAGAAGCCGAAGGCCCCCGCGAGGTTGCGCAGCACCGCCTGCCCCGCCATCGGGAAGGCCGCGTCCAGCGCGCCCAGCACGGTGTCCTCGGCCCGCAGCGACTCGAGCTGGTGCTGCGCGAAGTAGCCCAGGTTCACCGCCGCGCCGACCCGCACCTCGCCCGTGTCCGGCACCAGCACGCCCGCCATCATCTTGAGGAGCGTCGTCTTGCCGGCGCCGTTCTCGCCCATGATGGCCCAGCGCTCCCCCCGGCGCACCGCGAGGTCCACGCCGCGGTGCACCGCCCGCGCGCCATAGGACTTCGCCACGCTTTTCAGCGCCAGCACGTCGTTCCCGCTGCGCGGCGGCCCCGGGAACTGGAAGTCCCGCTCGACGATGCGCCGCGGCGGCTCCACGCGCTCGATCTTGTCCAGCTTCTTCGCCCGCGACTGCACGGCCGACGCCTTGGACGGCTGCCCCTTGAAGCGCTCGATGAAGCGCAGGTCCTTGGCGAGCATCGCCTGCTGCTTCTCGTACTCCGCCTCCCGCTGCGCCGCGTCCAGCTTGCGCGCCGCCTCGTAGGCGTCGTAATCCCCGGTGTACGAGCGGATGCGCCCGCCGTCGATCTCCACGACCCGGCCCACCACGCGGTTCATCACGTCGCGGTCGTGGCAGGTCAGCAGCACCGCCGCCGGGCTCTCCCGCAGCCACTGCTCCAGCCAGATGATCGACTCGATGTCCAGGTAGTTCGTCGGCTCGTCGAGCAGCAGCACCTCCGGCCGCGCCAGCAGCAGCCGCGCCAGCTGCACCCGCATCCGCCAGCCGCCCGACAGCGCGCCGAGCCGCCCGTCCATCTCCGCTTGCGAGAAGCCCAGCCCCGCCAGGATCGCCCGGGCGCGGGCCTCCAGGTCGTAGCCGCCGCCCTCCTGGAACTGCGCCTGCACCTCGCCGTAGCGGTCCAGCACCGCGTCGTAGTCCGGGTCGTCCACGTCGCCGAGCCGCGCCTCCAGCGCCGCCAGCTCCGCGCCGAGGGCCGACAGCCCGCCCGCGCCCGCCAGCGTCTCGGCCAGCACCGAGCGGTCCCCCCACTCCGCAAAGTCCTGCTTAAACCAGCCCACATTCAGCCGGCGCGGCCGCTCCACCCGCCCCTCGTCCGGGCGGATCTCCCCCTCCAGCAACCGGAACAGCGTGGACTTGCCCGCGCCGTTCGGCCCGACCAACCCCACCTTCTCGCCCGGGTTGAGCTTAAAGCTCGCCCCGATGAACAGCACCTGACTCCCTTGTTGCAGGGTGACATCCACCAGCTCGAGCACGCGCCCCTCCGCCCCGCGGGTCGGCCGCGGCCGCCCGCCCTAACGGCACCCATCGCCGCGCGCCCCTCCTCCGGCGCGTCATCCGGCCGGGCGACTGCCGGGCCCGGCGGGCCCGGCACCCGGTCTCTCCGGCGGGTCGCGGCGGGGCCG
>JBEIVK010000772.1:0-2170 GCA_040373935.1 Alphaproteobacteria bacterium | reverse complement strand
TCGGCTCGAGCTCCAGCGCGACGTTCGGAAAGCGCTCTGCGAACCCGAGCCACAGCTCCCGCTGCCCGAGCAGATCGATGGGGATGCTCACCCGCAGCCGTCCCTCCGGGACCGCGCGGCTTTCGTCCGCCGCGTTCGCGAGCTCCCGCAGCATGGTGAGCGCCTGACGAGCGGGCTCGAGGAGGGCGACGCCGGTCTCGCTCAGCTCGAGCCGATGGCGGTTTCGCACGAGGAGGCGCACACCGAGCAGCTCCTCCAGCCGCGCGAGTCGGCGGCTGAGGGTCGACTTGGGCTGCCCCATCGCGCGCGCGGCGGCCGTCAAGGACCCGGCCTCGGCGATGGCGAGGAAGGTCTCGAGGTCCTCCGAGGATGGGATGGCTCCGTGCATGGCGCTCTCCGGCACGCTTGTTCCGATTTCGATTCCGATTCGTCCACAAGGTAGCACCTGTGTGTGCACATCAGGAGCAAGTACGTTCTCCGACAAAGGAGCTGAGGCGTCGCTGCTGTCGGCTTCTCCATACACCGGAGCTTCCATGCGTACCTCTCGTCGCCCCCTCCTCGCCCTCACTTCCGTGGCCTTCGCGCTCGTCAGCGCCTGCGACACCACCTCCACGAGCGTCCCCGATGCGCCCGACGGCGGCTCTGAGGCGGTGATCGAGCTCGCCGTCCGGCGGCTCAACGATGGGCAGGACGTGGCCGAGTTCGAGGCCGCGCGTGATGCCTTCGTCGCCCGGCTGCGCGAACAGGATGGAGTGGAGGTCGACCGCGAGCTCCAGGCGTTCTTCGACTTCGGCGCCCAGGCGGCCCCCACCGCGCCGGTGTTCGTCGGCATGACGCAGTACGCGACGTCCGAGGCCTTCGGCGCTGCGGGCGAGGCGCTGGGCTCGTCGCCCGAGGCTGCGGCGTTCTTCGCGACCTTCACTCCCGAGGCCTTCACCGCCTTGCGCCCCTTGGACTCGGCGCAGCCCGTCGACCTCGCCGCCATCGCCGACCAGCCTGGCCAGGTGCTCGAGATCGCCGTGCGCGACCTGTCCGCCTACGAGGGCTTCGACCAGGCGGAGTACGAGACCGCCAGGGACGGCTTCCTCACGCTCCTGCGCGGCCAACCTGGGTTCGTGGCGGAGTACCAGTGGGTCTCGGTGCTCGACCCCAACACCGTGGTCGGCATGACCGTCTACGAGAGCCAGGAGGCCTTCTTCGGCGTGCTCGGCAACGAGAGCTTCGTCAGCGACCCCGCCACCGCCGCGTTCCTCTTCGGCTATCCGCCCGCGACCGCCTACGTCAGCACCGTCGTGCGCTGAGCATCCCCCCTCGAGCCGGGAGCAGACCATGAGCCGCACCGCTGATCGAAGCAACTCCCCGCGGATGCCGGTCTTGTTCGTGGGACACGGCGCGCCGCTGATCGCCATCGAGGAAGAACGCGCGGCACCGCTGGTCGCATGGGGTCGCCGCCTGGAGCCCCCTCCCCGGGCGGTGCTGGTCGTCAGCGCACACTGGGAGGTGCCGCTGTCCATCGGGTCCACCTCGGCGCACGAGCGGCTCGTGTACGACTTCGGCCGCGGCCTGCCCGCGAGCCTTTTCTCGCTGCGCTGGCCTGCGCCTGGAGCGCCGGAGCTTGCGGCTCGGGTCGACTCGCTGCTCGAGCGGACGCCGCCCGTTCGCACGGATCGTGGCCTCGACCACGGCGCCTGGACGGTGCTGATGCGGCTGTTCCCGCGCGCGGATGTCCCGACGCTCCAGCTCTCTCTGCCGGCGGCGTTCGACGAGGGCGAGCTCGTCCGGCTCGGGCGCGCCCTGGCACCGCTTCGCGACGAGGGCGTGCTGATCGTGTGCAGCGGGAACGTGGTCCACAACCTGGGTACCCTCGATCCCTCCGAGACGCAGCGACCTCCCGAGTGGGCGGTCGCCTTCGATCACTGGATCCGCGACGCCGTCGAGGCCGGAGATGAGGACGCGCTGATCGCCTGGCGCACCGAGGCACCGCACGCGGCGCTCGCCCACCCGACCGCCGAGCATCTGCGTCCGCTGTTCGTCGCCGTCGGAGCCGGCGCCGGTGCCCGCGTCTCTTGGCCCATCACCGGCTTCGAGCACGGCTCGACCAGCCGCCGCAGCCTCCAACTCGACTGACGCCCGTTCCACAGGAGTCTCCCATGACCAAGGTCCACGAATT
>JBEIVK010000114.1:0-9200 GCA_040373935.1 Alphaproteobacteria bacterium | reverse complement strand
CGCTGGCGCGGTGGCCCCGCTGCGGGCGCCCCGCCGCCGCTCAGCCGACGACGCGCAGGCCCTCCACCAGCACGCCCGGCGCCTCCACCGCCCGCACGCTGCGGCCCAGGTAGGTGTCGGTGCGCGGCAAGACCACGGCCGTGCGCCCCGCTCCCAAAAACCCGGCGCCGAACACCTGCTCCAGCGTGTCGTCCACACGCAGCACCGGCGCCGGCCCCACCACGCGCCCGCCGCGCACGACGAAGGCCGCCGCCCGCGTGAGCCCGGTGAAGCGCCCCTGCGCCCGGCCAGACCAGTTGAGGTACCACAGGTGGTGGATGAGCAGGCCGTCGCCCACGAGCCGCGGCAGATCCCCGTCGTCCAGCGCGCCCGCGGCCATCGACAACCCCACCGGCAGCGCGTCTTCGTCGGTGCCGGTGCCGGGCAGGCCATGCTCCACCCCCGCCCGCGCCGGCACGAGCACCCCCGCCGGCCGCCCCGCCACGACCAGCGGCACCACCGCCGGGCGCGCGTGCCCCTCGGCCGAGCAGGGCGGCGCGCCCAGGCGGGCCGGCGCCTCCTCCCAGCACACCGCGGGATCGAAGGCCTGCGTTCCCTGGTGGAGCCCGTGCAGCGCGCTGGTGCCCGCGCGCACGGCCCCCGCTCCGAAGCCGGGCCCGATGAGCGCCAACAGGTCCGCGACCGCCGCGGGGGCCAGCCACGCCCGAACGGGGCCCGGCCCGACCGGCACCAAGGGCGCCTGGAGGGCCGCACGGCGCGCCCGGCTGGCGTCCAGGGCGGCGTCCAGCGCGCGCGCATCGAAGGCGCCCCCCCGCAGCGACACGCGCGCCGCGCGTTCGTCCTCGGCGACGAGGCTGAGGTCCAGGGACCAGCTGTGGCGGGACCACGCGCGGCGGGTACCGCCCGAGTCGGCCACAGCGCGCACCTGCCGGCCGCTGGCCCAGGCCCCCACGGCGTCCTCGCCGGCGACCCGACCGCACAGCGCCGCCACGGCGTCTGCGGGCGCGAAGTCCAGCGGAGGACCGTGGTCTTCCGTGGCCGACGGCGCCGGCGCGGGCGGCAGCAGCGGGTCGCCCGGCAGCACCGCGAGCCGCTCCCGCAGCGCGCCGAGCAGCGCCGCCGCCGTCTCGGCGTCCGCCTCGCCGCCGGCCGGGAAGGTGGCCGCCGCCTCGCGGGCCGGGCTGCCGCCCCGAAGGGCCATCGTCACGCGGTGATGGGACACGGCGCCGGCTTGGCGCACCCGCCCCTCGTTGAAGCGCACGAAGTCGCTGTCTTCGCCTGCCAGCGAGAGGCGCAGCGACTCGTCCCCGCGCAAGCGCGCGGCCACCGCGTCGAACAACGCAAAGAACCGGTCGATCACCGCCGCACCCCGCCCCCGAAGACCTCCACCCCCCGGAACAGCGCCGGCGGGCAGGCGTGCCCCACCCGGATGAGCTGCGCCGGCTCTCCCTTGCCGCAGAAGGGCGTGCCGAGCACCTGCCGCTCGTCGGCCGTGCCCACCGCCACCAACGCGCGCCAGAAGGACGACGAGACGCCGCGGTAGCCGGGGTTTTTCACCACGCCCACCCGCCGCCCGTCCCGGACGCGCTCGCCCCACTCGCACACGAACTGGAACTTGTTGCGGCTGTCGTCGATGGACCAGCTGCGGTTGGTCGCCATGAAGACGCCGTCCTCCACCTGGGCCACCAGCCCGGCGAAGGGGGTTTCGCCCGGCTCCACGTTGACGTTGGCCATGCGGTCGATGGGCGCCCGCCACCAGGCCGCCGCCCGCGCGCAGGCCACCCCCGGGAACCCGCCGCGCACCTGGCTCGTCCGCCCGGCGAGCAGCCGCACCAGCCGCCCCTTGTCGATGAGCAGCTCCCGGGTGGCGGGGGTGCCCTCGTCGTCCACCGCGTAGGACGCCAGCTCCGCGGGCACCCCCGGGTCGAAGGACACCGTCAGGGCCGGGCTCCCGTACTGCAGCACGCCGACGTCTTGCGGGCGCACGAAGCTCCGCCCCGCGAAGTTGCGCTCATCGCCGAGCACGCGGTCCCCCTCGAGCGGGTGGCCGATGCTCTCGTGGACCTGGAGCATGAGCTGCTCCGGGTCCAGCACGAGGTCATGCACGCCGTCCGGGCACTCCGGCGCGTCCAGGAGCTGCTGGACCTCCGCGCCGAGCCGAGCCGCCCGCGCGTCCAGACCGAGCGCGTCCAGCCGCTCCCAGCCGCCCTGCTGCGTCAGCCCGGCGAGGCCCAGGCTGCGGGACTGCACGTCCGCCCCGCGCGCGGCGACCACCCGCAGGTCCGGCGCGATGAAGCGCAGCTCCTGGTGGACCTCTCCGCCGCCCACCTCCACCAGCGCCGACCGCACGTGCCCCGTCCACACCGCGGCCTCGCGGTCCACCCGCTCCGGCCCGCCCCCCAGCGCGTCCGACCACGCGTGCAGGCGCGCCAGGCGGTCCTCCAGCGGCACGGACTCGGGCGGCTGCGCCACGGGCCCCACCCAGCGCACGTCCGGCAGGGAGGCCGCCGGCGCCGGAGGCACCAAGGAAAAAGGTGCGCTGGCCCGCGCCCAGGCGGCCGCCGCCTCCGCCGCCGCCCGCAGCCCGGAGCGCGAGAGGTCCGCCGTCGCCGCGAAGCCCTGGCCCCGCCCGACCCAGACCGTCACCATCGCCCCGCGGTCCACCGCGAGGGTGGGCGGCTGCACGCGCCCGCGCAGCACCGACAAGCCCTCGTGGCGCTCGTCGAGGATGCGAACCCGCATCCCGTCGATGCCGGCCGGGGCCGCCGCCCGGGCCCGCGTGCAGATCTCCTCCATCTCGCCCTCCGCCGGGCCGATGGTTACCCCGGGAAACACCGGATCGGCAGCCCGGGCCTTCCCGGAGGCGCGGCAGAGGAGGCAGGGATGTCCGGAGCGATGGGGCTGTGGCTGGTCGGCGGGGCCCTCGCAGGTCCGGGCCGGCCCTTCGTGGGCGACTTCGAGCCCCGGACCGTGGATGACCTCGTCGCCTTCTGCGCCGCGCACGACACCCTCACCGGGGACCTGCGCATCGGCCCCGCCTTCCCCGACGCGGACCTCCACGCCCTCTCCTGCCTGCGCCGGCTGGACGGCGCGCTGTGGGTGGAGGGGGCGCCTCTGCTGCGCGCGCTCGATGGCCTGCGCGGCCTGGACCCGTCGCTGCCGCTGCGGCGCCTCGTGGTGCGAGACAACCCGCAGCTGCGCAGCGTGGCCCTGCCCGGGCCGTCCGGCGTCGTCGACGTCGAGATCCACGGCAACCCGCAGCTCGAGGCGGTGGCCGGTCTGCCGCCGCAGCTCACGGGCGGGCGCTTTGTCGTCACGGCCAACCCGCAGCTCACGCGGCTCGACGGTCCGCGGGCCCGCCGCCCCCACACGGCGATCGACACCCTCACCGTCGCCGACAACGCGCGCTTGCAGGTCATCAGCGGCTTTCCGCAGGTCGAGTCGGTCCGGGCGCTCACGCTCGACGCCCTGCCCGCCCTCTCCGCGTGGTCCGGCCCGCCGCGCCTTCGCCGCGCGCACACGGTCGTGGTCACCGGCCTGCCGCAGCTCGCCACGCTGGCGCCCCTCGCCTTCCTGGAGGCGGCCGACCACGTCTCCCTCGGTGGCCTGGACGCCCTGCGCGCGCTGCCCCCGCTGCCCTCCCTCGGCACGCTCGGCACGCTCACCCTCCGCGGCTTGCCCGCCCTCGAAGACACCGAGGGCCTGTTCGCCAACCGCACGGCCACGCCCCTGGTCGGCGCCCTGGCCGTGGACGCCTGCCCGGGGCTGCGATCCCCGGCGCCGCTGGCCCGGCGCCTCGGCGGTGTCGTCGTGGCCCCGCAGGTGCCGCCGGAGGCCGGGCGCGCTACACCGGCCCCGTGACGGACGCCCCGCTCGCCGCCGCGGTGGACCTCGGGTCCAACAGCTTTCATCTGGTGGTGGCCCGCCTCGACGGCGCGGGCACGCCCCAGGTGCTCGATCGCGTGAAGCGCACGGTCCGCCTGGCGGCCGGCCTCAACGCCGACGGCCATCTCTCCACCGAGGCCCAGGAGCGCGCGCTCGACTGCTTGCGGCTCTTCGGCCAGCGCCTCCGCGACGTCCCCCCCGAGCGCGTGCGCGCCGTCGGCACCAACACGCTGCGCAAGGCCCGCAACGCGCTCGACTTCCTGGCCCGCGCCCGCCGCGCGCTCGGTCACCGCGTGGACATCATCGCCGGTCGCGAAGAGGCGCGCCTCATCTACCGGGGCGTCGCCCAAGACCTCGAGTCCACCGGGCGGCGCCTCGTGGTGGACATCGGCGGCGGCAGCACCGAGGTCATCGTCGGTGAGGGCCTGGAGCCGCGGGTGCTGGACAGCCTGCACATGGGCTGCGTCGGCTACTCGCTGCGTTTCTTCCCCGAGGGCGACCTCACCCGCGAGGCCTTCCGGCGCGCCGTCACCGCGGCCCGCCTGGAGCTGGAGACGGTCGAGGGGCAGTTCAAGGCCGAGGGCTGGTCCACCGCCGTCGGGAGCTCGGGGACCATCACGTCCATCGAGAAGATCCTCCAAGAAACCGGTCTCTCACCAGACGGCATCACGCCCCGCGGCCTGCGCCGCCTGCGCGCCGCGTGCCTGGAGGCCGGGCAGCTCGGCCGCCTCCAGCTCTCCGGCCTCACCGAGAGTCGCCGCGAGGTCCTGCCGGGCGGCCTCGCCATCCTCCTCGCCGTGCTGGACGCCTTGGAGGTGCCGCACCTCGCCACCAGCGAGAGCGCGCTCCGCGAGGGCGTGCTTTACGAGCTGCTCGGCCGCATGCGCCACCAGGACACCCGCGAAGAGACGGTCGCCCGCGTGGCCGCCACCCGCCGGGTGGACACCGCCCAGGCCGCCCGCGTGGAGTCCACCGCCCTGCGCCTCTTCGACAGCGTCGCCACCGCCTGGTCCCTCGAGCCCGGCCGCCACCGCGCCTGGCTGTCCTGGGCGGCCCGTCTGCACGAAGTCGGCATCGATCTCAACTTCTCCTCGTACCACAAGCACGGCGCCTATCTCCTGGAGCACGGGGACTTCCCCGGCTTCACCCGCGCCGAGCAGGTCGCCGTCGCCGCGCTGGTGCTCGGCCACCGCGGCCGGCTGGACCCTGAGAAGCTCGCCACCCTCTACAAGGGGCGCATCACGCCGCTGCTGCGCCTCGCCGTGCTGCTGCGCCTCGCGCACCGCCTGCACCGCTCGCGCGCGGCCGACGCCCTGCCCGCGTTCGCGCTGTCGGCCCGGTCCCGCCGCCTCACGCTCACGCTGCCGGAGGCGTGGCTGAGCGCCCACCCCCTCACCGCCGCCGACCTCGACGAGGAGGCCGCCGCGATCGCCCCGGCCGGACTGCGCCTCCGCGTCCGCCGAAAGGGATGATCCGCGTGCTCCCCTGATCCCCGTCAGGTGTCGCGCCCTCCCCTTCAGAGCGGCCGCGCGCGGCCGTAGACGGGCACGGAGGCGCCGATGAACGCCGTCGCACCCGAAGCCACGCTCCCCGATGCGCCCGTCCTCGTCACCGCCGAGGACGACGCCGCCGTCGTCCGCCGCCTCGTGCTCAACGTCCGCGGTGCCTTTCACGCCCTGCAGCCGGTGCTGGTGGACACCCGGCGCCTCGGGCTGAACGTCGAGGCGGTGACCGCCCGCCTCGGCGGGGCCGGCCGCGCCTTCAACACGGCCTGCCGAGAGCTCCGCCCGATCGCGGACACCCTCCAGCAGCTCCTCACCGAGCTGAGCACCATCTTCGCGGCCCTCACGCGGCAGATCGGCGCCTCGGTCACCGCCGAGGGCACCCGGCGCTTGTGGGAGCGCTGCATCGACGACGCGCTGCAGATCCGCGGCCAGCCGCCGGTGGGCGCGTGGCCGGATCCGATGTCCGACGGCGAGGCCCTGCAGCTCCGGCTCCAGGAGGTGCTGCCCGTGGGCCTCGGCGCGCTCGTGCAGCGGTGGAAGGAGGAGCGCAACCGCGAGCGGGCGGCCCTCGAGGAGGTGCTGGACCTCGTGCGCCGCCTGCAGGTCCTCGTGGACCGCATGCAGTGGGTGGCGGTGCGCCAGGCGCAGTACCTCGTCGTCGTCGCCAACGTCGAAGCGGTGCGCATCGAGCGCGGGAGCGAGGAGGCCACGGCCGTCGCCGGCCAGATCCGCGAGCTCATGGAGAACGTCGCGCGGGTCGAAGGCCGCGCGCGGGACCGCCTGACCGACATCCGCAACCGCGCCGCGCGCCTCAGCCGCCGCATGCGCCCGTGGGAGACCCAAGCATGAACGCCCCGAAGTCCGCGCCCGCGATGGCGCACAAGGTCCTCTTCGACGACGGCACCCGCCGCTGGACGGTCTTCGGCCGGGACCCGGCGAAGCCGACGGCCGTCATCGACACGAACCAGTACCTCGTGCAGCACGCCGGGCGCGCGCTTCTCCTGGATCCCGGCGGCACCGAGATCTTCCCGTCCTACCTCGCGTCGCTCACCGAAGTGATGGACATCGGCACGCTCGATGTCCTGTTCGCCTCCCACCAGGACCCGGACATCATCAGCTCCCTGCCCTACTGGCAAGCGCTGCGCCCGGGGATCGAGGTCTATGCGAGCTGGCTGTGGACGGGCTTCATCGCGCACTTCGGCGGCAAGCCCCCGAGCGGCGTCCCGGACGAAGGCGGCACCCTGCCCCTCGGCGGCAGCCGAGACCTGCGGATGATCCCCGCGCACTACTGCCACTCCTCGGGCAACTTCTCGGTCTACGACCCGGTCGCCCGCATCCTGTTCTCGGGAGACATCGGCGCCGCCCTGCTGCCCGCCGACGCCCCGCTGTTCGTGGCCGACTTCGCGCGGCACATCCAGCACATGGAGGGCTTCCACCGCCGCTGGATGCCGTCCAATGCGGCCAAGGACGCCTGGATCGCCCGCGTCCGCAACCTGCCCATCGACATGGTCTGCCCGCAGCACGGCGCGATCTTCCGCGGGGCGGACGTCGGCCGCTTCTTTGACTGGCTCAGCGGTCTGGAGGTGGGATCGGCGCAGGGGTCGGCCGCGCAAGCGCATTGAGCAGCGCGGCCTGGCCGGAGCGGGCGCCGCGGGGCGGGGCCCAGGCGCCGTCCGGGCCGAGCAGCCAGGCGTTCGCGTCGTCGGTGAGGCAGGCGTCCAGGCCCTCGGCGAGCACGCGGGCCTTCAGCGCCGGGTCCAGCACGGGGAAGGCCGTCTCCACGCGGCGGTGCATGTTGCGGCTCATCCAGTCCGCCGAGCCGAGCCAGACGTGGTCTGCCCCGCCGGCGTGGAAGCGGTAGATGCGCGAGTGCTCCAAAAAGCGCCCGATGATCGAGCGCACCTCGATGGACTCGCTCACGCCGGGCACGCCGGGCCGCAGCCGGCATGCGCCCCGCACGATGAGGCGAATGGGCACGCCGGCCTGGCTCGCCCGGTAGAGCGCCGCGATGAGGGCCGGCTCGGTCAGCGCGTTCATTTTGGCCATGATGCCGGCGGGCTGCCCGGCCTGCGCCGCCGCGGCCTCGGCGTCGATGGCGGCCACCAGCGCCGGCAGCAACGTGAAGGGCGCGTGCTCGACGTGGCGGGTGGGCCGCAGGGTGCCGAGCCCGGTGAGCTGGTTGAAGAGCTGGTGGATGTCCTCGCCCAGCGCCGCCCGCCCCGACAGCAGGCTGAAGTCCGTGTAGGCCTTGCTCGTGCCCGTGTGGTAATTGCCGGTGCCGAGGTGGACGTAGCGGCGCAGCTCCGCGCCCTCGCGCCGCACGATGAGCAGCATCTTCGCGTGGGTCTTGTAGCCCACCACGCCATAGACCACGTTGGCGCCCACCGACTGCAAACGCGTGGCGAGCCGGATGTTCGCCGCCTCGTCGAAGCGCGCACGCAGCTCCACCACCGCCGTCACCTCCTTGCCGTTGCGCGCCGCCTCGTAGAGCGCGTCCACCACCGGGCTGTCCGGGCCGGTGCGGTACAAGGTCTGCTTGATGGCGAGCACCGCCGGGTCTTCGGCGGCCTGGCGCACGATGTCCACCACCGGCCGGAAGGACTGGTACGGGTGGTGGAGAAGGAGGTCGTGGTCCCGGATGAGCTCGAAGAGGTCTGTCTTGTCGTCGATGGGCTCGGGCAGGCCGGGGGAGAACGGGCGGAACTTCAGATCCGGGCGATCGACCAGCTCGTGCAGGGCCGAGAGCCGGTACAGGTTGACCGGGCCGTTGACTTGGTAGAGGTCTTGCTCGGTGAGGGCGAAGTGCTTGAGCAGGAAGGCCCGCAGCGGCGCGGAGCAGTTGTCGGCCACCTCCAGGCGCACCGCCTCACCGTACTGCCGGCTGTGCAGCTCGCTTTTGAGCGCGCGAAGGAGGTCGTCCACCTCGTCTTCGTCCACCCAGAGGTTGCTGTTGCGCGTGAGCCGGAACTGGTGGCAGCCCGTCACCTTCATGCCCGGGAACAGCCGCCCGATGTGCGCGTGGATGACCGAGCTGATCATCAAGAACTCGTGCGGGGCGGTGCTCAGGTGCGCGGGGACCGGGAGCAGGCGCGGCAAGGAGCGCGGCACCTGCACGATGGCGATCTCGCCGAGTCGGCCGAAGGCGTCGGCGCCTTGCAGGCTCACGATGAAGTTGAGCCCTTTGTTTTGCACGTTGGGAAAGGGGTGGGACGGGTCCAGCCCCAACGGGGTGAGGACCGGGAGGATCTGCGTGGTGAAGAAGTCCTCCACCCACTGCCCGAGGCGCTTGGACAGCCCGACGCGCTTGAGGATGCGGATGCCCTCCAGCTCCAGGGCGGGCAGCAGCTCGTGGTTGAGCAGCGTGTACTGCTCGTCGACGAGGGCGTGCACCTCCTCACCGATGCGGCGCAGCACCTCGCGGGCCTCCAGGCCGTCGGGGCCGCGGGGGCCGACGTCGAGCCCGAGCCCCTGGCGCAGCCCCGCGACGCGCACCTCGAAGAACTCGTCGAGCAGGTTGGACACGATGGAGACGAAGCGCACCCGCTCCAGCAGCGGCAAGGACGCGTCCCGCGCCTGGGCGAGCACCCGCCGCTGCAACGCGACCAGAGACAGCTCGCGGTTGAGGTAGAGCGACGGGTCCGAAGGGTCGACCGGCGGCAGGGCGAGCGGGCTGGACATGGGAGCCTCGGCAGCCCTCGGGCTAACCCGCACCGGCGACAGCGGGCCGTCCGAACGATAGACCGCCGCATGTTCCGGCGCGCCTCCCTCGCGGCCCTGCTCCTCGCCGCCGGCCTCGCGCGCGCCGCCGGG
>JBEIVK010000836.1:0-1921 GCA_040373935.1 Alphaproteobacteria bacterium | reverse complement strand
AGCAGCGCCTGCACCAGGGCCAGCTCGTCGTCGCCGTCCAGCGCCGCCGCGAGCGAGGGGTTGAACGCTCTGCACGCCGAGGTCCAGTCGGCGGTGAGCTCGGCGGGCCACTGGCGCACCGCCGGCAGCCGCTTGAGCACGCGCGAGTCCTGGTGGACGGCCGTCAGCCAGCCCAGCACGTCCTCGCGCGCGGGCATCTCGGCGAGGCGCGGGATGCGGCGTGGCTGGTCGCTCCAGGGCTGCTGGCTGTCGCTGGGCTCGCGCGCCGGCTCGGGCGCGGCGTCGGGGCTCAGCAGCGGCAGCTGGGCGCGGGCGAGAGCGAAGTCGGGCGCGCGGGTGAGTGAGTCTGCCTCGGCGTCCATGGCGGCGTTGGCCAGCCGGTCCGCCTCGGGGTTAAAGGCGCGCCGCACGTGCTGGAAGTCGACCTCGCAGCCGCGCGCCTGCAGCTCCTCCACGACGGCCAGGGCCCGCTCGGCCAGCTCGGCCAGCGCGGGGTCGCGGCAGTCGGCTCGGCCGCGCATCACGTCGATGGCGACCGCCGAGTCCCCGTGCTCGGCCACCAGCAGGCCCGCCACCGAGTCCGTCGCGTCCTGCGCGAGGAAGTCGCGGGCCAGCGTCAGTCCGTCCAGGAGCGCGGTAAACTCGGCGCGGTTGTTCGTGATGCCGCTCGCGCCCAGGAAGTGAGCGCGCTGGGCCAGCACGGTGCACGCGTCCGGCTGCGCGCGCTTGAGCATGAGCAGCGAGCCAGCTCCGCCCTTGCCCGGGTTGCCTCTGGCTCCGCCGTCGAACTCGATGTGCAGGCCTGGCGCGCGGGCGGGCGGCGCCGGAGGCAGGGGGGCCTTGCGGGCGGGTGCCTTCGTGGGCGGCCGCTGCCTTGGTCTGCCGCGGGGGCGAGCTAAAAAGCCCGCAGCAGCAGCAGCAGCAGTGGCGGCGGGGCGCGGGCGGGGGGCGAGACCTGCGGCGGGGCGCGCGGGGTCCGCTTGCGCCGCGGCGGCGAGCAGCTGGTCGACCATAGTGTCGGGCCCGTCCAGCCGCTGGAAGTGCTCCGGCAGGCTGAGCACGAAGGTCACGTTGCCCGCGCGCTTGGCCGGCGAGGTGTAGAGGATGGCCGAGCCGGCCGACGCGACCGTGTCCACCACGCACAGGGGGCCCTCCAGCAGGGCGAAGGCGAGGAAGACCAGCTCGTCGGCCTTGCAGTTGGGGGCGGGGTAGTCCGGCACGGGGAGGTGCGCGTTGAGCGCGTGCCTGCGCGCCAGTGCGAGCACCTTGGCGTGTCCGGCCAGGCGCTGCTTGAGCGCGAGCGCGTCGCCAGTGTTGCCGTCCGCGCACGACATGTAGAAGCAGACGTTGGAGTGGGTGCCGGCGAGCCAGCCGCAGTCCCGGGCCGTGAGCCGCAGCGAGCCGATGCTCACGTCCGAGTAGGCCACGGCGACGCCGAGCGACTGTGTGGTGAGCCCGCCCAGCGCGCCGAAGGCGGAATCATTGCCGCCCTTCTCACGCCGGACCGCCCCAGCCACCTCCTCGCTGCAGGCTGTGCAGGTGGCCAGGTGCTTGCTGCGGCCGTGGGCCGTGTTGGGGACCAGCTGCCCGCACGCGCCCCAGGAGGCGTCCAGGGCGTCCGGCCCCGCCTGCATGACCACCTCGGCCCACAAGTCGGCGTCGAGGCCGTCTCGGTGCCCGTTGACGTGGTCGATCAGCTTCTGCATCCTCGGCAGGGACAAAGGTGGGCAGCCCGTCCATCACGACACAGACCGTCCTCCTGCGCCGAGGTCTGTCGGTAGCCGAGCTGGCACCGGGCACAGCCGCATTGCCCTGGCTGGACTGGGGGGTGCTGGCCTGGCTGGGTGGTGGGCTGTCCGGCCTCGGCAGCTTGTGCGGGGGCGACGAAGCCAGCAAGGCGGACGGGCTCGGGGGAGAGATT
>JBEIVK010000555.1:0-3229 GCA_040373935.1 Alphaproteobacteria bacterium | reverse complement strand
GCCTCCACCGCGTGCCCGCGTGCCCGCGCCGCCGCCGCGTAGGTCTCGGCCACCGGCGCCGCCGGGTGCAGCAGCGCCCCGCCGGCGTCGACCGACAGCGCCCGGACCCGCAAGCCGCGCGCCCGACTCCAGGCTACGGCATCCGCGATGGAGCCGACGCCCATGTCCTCCCCGACCCCCGACCTGTCCACGCTGATGGACTTCCCCGCCACGCTCACCTTCCGCGCTGTCGGCCACGCCCGCGCCGGCTTGGCCGACCAATGCGGCGCCGCCGTCCAAGGCACGCTCGGCCGCCTCCTCGCCGGGATCGACGAGAAGCCGTCCGCCAACGGCCGCTATAGCTCCGTCCGCGTCACGGTGCAGGTGCACTCGGCCAACGAAGTGCGCGCCGTGTTCGTCGCCCTCAAGTCCGTCGACGGCGTGCTCTACCTGCTCTGAACGCCGGCATTCGGCTGGGCGCCTGCCGGGCTTCGCCCGGCACCGGCCCCCCGACGCGCTCGGCGCGTAGCGCCTCGGTGCCGCCGCCCGCGTCGGCACCGCCGCCTGCGGCGGCGCGCTCTGGTCGGCCTGGCGCGGTCGCCCCGCCGCGGGCGGCCCGCGCTGGCTCAGGCGGTGGGCAGCCAGTCGAAGGCGGCCTCCAGGGTGGCGCGCGCGTCGGTGTCGACCGTCTCTCCGTGCGCCAGCACGATGCGGGTGAGCGGCAGGTCGAGCAGCTGGTCCACCGTGCGGCGGAGCGCCTGCCGATCCTGCAGGTACCACGCGCGAAAAAGCCGCGAGGGCCCGAAGCGCCCGTAGGCTCCGGCCAGCTCCAGGGCCGTGCGCGGCAGCCAGCCCTCCACCCGCTGGATGTTGAAGCTCAGGTCGCAGGTGACGAGCGTGCCGGAGGCGCGGTGGAAGAGCAGCGTCTCTTCCAGACGCGGCATCCCACCCACGTCAACGGCGAGCAGCCCGTCCTCCCAGGGGCCCGCGGCCCCCGCGCCGAAGGGGCCGTCCACTGCGGAGCGCACGCGCCCCTGCGCGCCGGGCACGGCGTAGCCCCGGGCCTCCGGGAAGGCGGCGCGCGCGGCGGCGAAGAAGAGATGGTGCTCTTTGTTGGGGGCGACGATGGCCTCGACGGGGCCCAGCGCACGGACCGCCGCTGCGTCGGCGGCGTCGAGCGGGCCCGGCGCGTGGACGAGGAGTCCCCCGCTGTCGAGGCGGAGGATCGTGGTGCGGGTGCCCATCGGCAGGATGCCGCCGACGGTGAGGGGATGGGCGATGGACCAGACCCCAGGAGCGTGCGAGACGAGCGGCATGGGCGCCTCCATGGTAAGGCTACCTGACCATGTGTACCGCCGTCCGCCGCCACTCGTCAAGCTGCTTGACCATCTCCCCACCCACCCGATGACCGACCCCTTCGACGCCGGGGCCTTCGGCGCCGACAAGGCGCAGAGCCTGGGCCACGTTCTGCTCCGCGCGGCCCGCCTCTACAACGAGGCCGCGTTGCGCGCCCTGCGCGCCGACCCGGCCTTCGCCGGCGTGCGGCTCGCGCACACGCAGCTCCTCCCTCACTTGGACCTCGACGGCACCCGCCCGTCCGTGCTCGCGCGTCGCATGGGCATGAGCAAGCAGGCGGCGGGCGAGCTGGTGGCAGACCTCGAAGCGATGGGCCTGCTCTGTCGCGCCCCTGATCCCGCGGATGGCCGCGCCACCCTGGTCCGCTTCACGCCGGACGGCCTCGCGGCGCTGCGCCGGGGGCTCGCGGCCCTGGGCGGCGTGGAGGCCGGGCTCACGGCCGCGCTGGGCGCCGCGCGGATCACCGGCCTGCGCGGGGATCTCGCGGCGGTGGCCGGCGCATTGGAGGCGCCGGCGGACGGGGAGGGGGCGCCGGGGTAGCATGGCCTCGCGGAGGGGGACGTGGCGGTCGGCGCAGGACCAACGGTGCGGCGCGCGCGGGGAGGCCCGCCGGGGGGCCGTGTGCGCCGTTCGGGGCTGCGCGGGCCGGGCGAGCTCCTTCCTCTGCTGCTGCTGCTCGCGGTCGCGCTGTGGTTCTGGCCGCGGGCGGGGGCCGTGCCCGGGCTCCCCCTGGACGCGCCGCCGTGGTGGGGCGCCCCGCGAGACCAGCTCCTCGACGGCCCGGACGCCGGGGAGTGGGCCCGCAACGCCCTCCTGTTGAGCGACGGCCGCCTCTCCGCGCTGGACCACCACCGCATGCCGGGCTGGCTCGTGGTGCTGGCCGCCGGGCACCAACTCATTCCGGACGTCGTGCTCGTCGGCCATCTCGGCAATCGGCTGCTGCACGTCGTCACGGTCGTCGCTGCCTATGTGCTCGGCCGGGCGGGCGGCGGGCGGGCGGGCGGGCTCCTCGCGGGCGCGCTCGTGCTCGGCATCGACGCGCTGGCCGTCACGGCGCAGCGCTTCGGCGTCGACGCCGCGGTGTCCGCGGCCGTCACGGGCTCCCTCGCGGCGGCTGCCCTCGCGGCGCGCTGGGGGGTGTTGGCCCCGCTGGCCGGCGCCGTGGCGGGCTGGGCCACCGGCGTCCACTACACCACGCTTCCTTTTGCGCTGCCGGCCCTCGTGGTGCTGCTGCTGCGCGGCGGGCCGGGCCTCGGCCGGCGTGTCCTGCTCGCGTTGGGCTTCGCGGCCGGCTTTGGCGCGGTCGGCGCCGGGCTCTGGGCGATCTGGCCGGCCCCGGATCTCCACACGTTCCTGCAAGACATCGCCAACGGCGCGCGGCCCGGCGCCCGGGGCGACGGCACGGTCGGGGATGTCGGTGGGCTGGTCGAGACCTTGCGGGCGCGGGTGCCCCTCGCGCTCGGGCGGGCGGTCGGCGTCGGGCTCAGCGGGGTGGGCGTGCCGCAGGCCGCGTTGGGGGTGGCCGCCGTCGCGGTGTGGCTCGGCGTGGCGGGGCTCGGCTTGCGCGGGCGTCGGCCGGGCCGCCTCGTGGGGTGGGACCCGGGGCTTGGCCTCGGGCTGCTCTGCGCGCTGGCGCCACTTCCCATCTTTGTCGCCGTGGGGGCGCCCGCCCGCTACGGCGAAAACCTCCTGCCCGTCGTGGCGGTGCTGCTCGCGCGGGGCGTCGTGGGGGTCGCCGCGGGACGCGGCTTCGGCGGCTCCGCGGGCTTCGCCTTGGGCGCGGTCGCCTCCGGCGTGCTCTCCGGCTTCTTCAGGACCGGCATGACCTTGTAGAACTCGAGGTGCAGCCTGCCCTGATCGTCGCGCATCAGCGCCATGCTGACGACGACGCCCG
>JBEIVK010000344.1:0-4729 GCA_040373935.1 Alphaproteobacteria bacterium | reverse complement strand
TCGCCGGGTTTGCCGCTCGCCAGAAGCTGGGCGGCTTTTGCCGACCCGGGGCCGCCCGCCGGCTGAGGGAGTGGGCGCGCCTCCAGCCGGAGGCCGCCTGCCGCCGCGCCGCCCGGCAAAACGACCGACGCCCCGCCGGTGAGCGGGGCGCCGAACGCGGAGACTTCGGATCAGCCCTTGGTGTGGACCTTGTGGATGTCCACGAGGTTGTCCTTGATCACGTTCTTCTTGACGCCCATCGTGGACTGGTTCTTGGCCTCGTCCTTGATGCGGGTGTCGAGCGACACGATGTTGCGGCTCTCCAAGGTTTGCAGCTCGCCCTTGTCGGTGACGCCGTTGGCGTTGGCGTCCACCCACACCTTCAGGCCCTCGAGCTCTTCGGCGGCCACGACGCCGTCCTTGTCCTTGTCGAAGTAGTGCGCGAGCTTCTCGAACCCGTTCTTGAACATCTCGCGGCCCTCGGCATCGAACTCGGAGAAGAGCTCCTTGCCGGAGGTGATCTTGCCGTCGCCGTCGATGTCCCAGACGAGGAAGCCGTCGCCGCCGCCGGGCTTCATCCACTCGGTCTTTTCGCGGTCCTCGCGCTCCCCGTAGTGGTACTGGCCCTCGCGCAGCTCGCCCACCATCTCGCCCTTGGCGTCGTACACCTTGGCGCCGGACTCTTGGCCGCGGAAGCGCTCCCGCCAGTTGCCCGTGCGGTCGATGGACTCGGCGCGCCCGGAGTCGTACACGACCTTGCCGCGAGGGACCGGCGGAACGCCGTTGCCCGGCCGCATCTGACGCGTGCGGAACTGCCAGGACTGGCGGTTCGGATCCAAGTCGAAGAGGACGGTGTCGCCCGTCATCTTGCCGTCGCCCTTGGCGCCGATGGCCCCGGTGTCGTGCTTGCCGTTCTCGTTGAGATCCAGGATGACCGGATCCCGGCTGACCACGGGCTCGACCTGCTGCGAGGACTTGGCGTTTTGGGTGTCGAAGAAGACGTCCCAGGTTTTCTTGTCGACGATGCGGCTGAGGTCGACCTTGCCGGAGGCGGCCTGGCGGACCATGCCAGCCGGGCGCCCCGGGCCCGTGGCCATGACCGAGTTGGGCAGCACCGGCGCGTGAATGGGATCCGGCGTCACCTTGTCCTTGCCGAACATCGCGGACAGCTCGTTGACGGCCGCGTTTCCGGGGGCGAGCACCGGATCCAGAGAGGCCGCCGGGCGCGCAGACGACGGCGCGGACGGGGCGCTGCGATCGGGCGTGGCCTTGCGACGGGACTGCTCCATGGAACACCTCTCGCGCAGACTATCGCGCGCCGGGCCGGGTTGAGCGATTGCGGCCCGCTTGCACGCGGACTGGGCGCTCCGCGACGGACGGCTCTCCGGGCCGCTGGCGCTCCGCCTCCAGGCGCAGCACCTCTTTTTGGAGGCGAGAGCGCAGGGACTCTGCCTGCTCCACAAACCGAAGACCACACCGCCAGATGGGACTCTCTACGCCGGTATCTGCCACGGCAGACAGGACCTCGGCGGCCAGCGGCTCGGGGACGTACGGCAAGTCGAGGCAGACCTCCACCGTCTCGCCGGGCACGAGCGGAACCGCCACGGCCACCCGACACCCCGACAGGGAGAGATCCAACAGGCGCGCGTCGGGGAGCGGCTCGCCGCCGCGCCGCAGCACGACCGCCGGTGCCCGATCGTCGCCGTCTTCCCATTCGAGGCGATGGTGCTGCCGCTTGTTGGGCACGAAGGACAGCGTGGCGAGGGGAGGCACCGACACGTCGAGGTAGGCGGGATCGACCGCCGCCGCCAGCGCGCCGCCCGCCTTGCGGGGCACCTCGGCGGAGGTTGTGACGCCGCTGCCCGAGAGGACCGACCCCGCCCGCAAGACCCCGCGCGGCGAGAAGAACTCCACGGCGACCCGCGTGCCCACCGCCGGCAAGCCGCGGATCTGCCCCGGGCTCAGCACGCGCAGGCGCCCTCCCACGAGCAGAACGTGCGCGGGGCGGACCACGACCTCCTCGCGCATGAGCCCCCAGCGCACCCGCACGCCGTCCACGTTGCCGAGGGCGGGCCGCAGCGCGGCGGCATCGGCCGGCGGCCCATCGTCGACGGGCAGCCGCGGCAAGACCGACGCCCACAGCGACCACTCGACCACCCCGGCCCGCCCGCCGGGCAGGTGGAAGACGGCGTCCTCCCCGCCGCCGACGAGGCGCAGCGCGGACTCTTCGGGATCCACCTGAACCAGCGCCTGCTGCAGCCGGGCAGGGTCGAGAGGGGTGCCCTCGGCCTGACCGGGCAGGGCGAACGCCGCCGCGCCGTCGCCCCCGACGTGGAGCGTGCCCCGAGAGACCCCACCATCCGGCACCATCCGCACGGCCGGGAAGGTGCCCGGCAGCCGCGGCGCCGACGCCGGCAGGCCGGCCGCCCAGGCCGCACCCACCGAGGCCGCGAGCGAGCGGACCTCCGCCCCCCGCAGCTCGACCGCCGGACCATCCGAGAAGCGCAGGGCGACCGACTCGTCGCCTGTGCGCTCCACCACGGACATCGAATCGATGGGCCGCACCAGGGGCCGCACCCCCACCAGCCAGTCCACCGTGCTGGACGGCACCAGCACGAGCCGCGACCGGGAGAGCGCGACCGCGACCGGGTGCGCCACGGGGCCCCGCACCCAGCCGTAGCTGCCGACGAACCGCAGCCCGCCGCGCGTGTCTGCGGGGAGGCCGGCGTCGGCGGCGTCGAGCCCCGGCACCCCGACCGCCGCCAACGCGGCCGCAAGCCCGGCGGCCCCGGGCCCGCCCACCGAAACCGGCTGCGCGGCGTCCAACAGCAGATGACCGCCGCCGCTCGAGAGCTCCAGGCGCGTGAGGCTGGCCACCGCGACCTCGACCGGGCGCGCGCCCAGCAGCCGCGCCTGGACCCCGCCGACCGGGACGAGCTCGAGGACGCCGCTGCGCAACGCGAAGCGCGCGCGCACGCCGAGACGACCGTAGCGATACAGCTCGACCGTTCCCGAAACTGCGATGGACGCGTCGTGGTCCACTGGACTTCCATGCCGGGCCGAGGAACGCCGCCATTCCCAAACCCGGCTTTGCACACGGTACCGGCCCAGAGGCCCCGCGCGCACCCGGGGGATTGCGTAGCACACCACTTGTTGACAAACCCTGACCTTCGGTGACATTCCGGGACCAAACCCGGCCCCTGGGCGGGGGGCGCGCCGCGCGCGGCCCCAAAACGGGAAGCGCCCGGCCGCCTCCGCGACCGGGCCCCCCGGGGCCGCCCACCGACCGGAGGTCAGCGGCTGAAGCCATCCCACGGCCGGGCCAGCACCACCGGCACGCCCTGGCTGTAGGTCACCCAAGCCACGCGGCTGGCCCGCAGCGCGCCGGGGGTGCCGATGGGCAGGGTGTGGTCCGCGCCGCCCGAGATGGCCCCCGTGGCGATGACCCGGCCGGCGCCCAGGTTCACGGTGCGGCCGCCCGAGAAGCCCAGGGCCGCGTCCACGTCCGTCGCCGCCGCCGCCATCACCGCGTCGAAGTCGATGGTGAAGGTGTCGACCTCATCGAAGGACACCATGCCCGTCGGGTCCAGCGGGAAGGCCGCGGCCGACTCCACCGGGGCCAGCAGCGAGATGTGGCCGCCCGCGTCCATCGACAGCCAGCCGTGCGTGTCGATGACGATGTCGCCCTTCTCGGCCAGCGCCGCGCGCATCTTCTCCGGGACCGCCACCGCGCCCGAGGCCGCCAGGGCCGCGCCGTCGATGACCAGCGCCCCGCTCGCGTCGAGCATCAGGATGCCCTCGGCGTCCAGCGCCACCGCGCCCAGCTCCTGCCAGTCCGCCAGCGCCGCGCCGTCCAGGTCGAAGCTGCCCGCCGCGCCCGCCATCACGCCGCTGTCCGCCTGCACCCGGGCCGCGCCGCGGTCCGTCATCTGGTAGAAGCCCGCGCCGTCCACCGAGAGCATGCCCGCCGCCGGGACGTGCAGCCCCCCCATCGGGGCGATGCGCAGCGCGTTGTCCTCGTTGGTCAGGGCCACCGGCAGCTCCAGGGCCACGCCCGCCGCCTCGATGCGCGGCGCCGCGGTGCGGGCCCCGCCGATGGCCAGGGCCGCCGGGCGGTCGAAGGCCACCGCGATGCGCATGCCCGTCGGCGTCGCGATGGAGCGGGCGAAGAAGCCGAGCCGCGCCGCGTTGATGGCGCGCACCAGCATCGCCGGGCTCATCGAGGCCTCGACCCGAACCGTCAGCGCCCGACCGTCCGGGGCCGTGATGGCCAGGATGCCCTCACCGGCAGCGCCCGCGCGGGTCATGTGGGTGACGGGCTCGCTCAGGAGCGCCATGGCCCCCTCGATGCGGGCCGGCGCAAAGGCCAGCACGCTCTCCGTCTCGACCAGCACAGCCTTCTCGTGGAAGAAGACGGCGGTGGCCGGGTTGGCGGAGGCGGTGGCGGAGAGCGCGAGGGCGAGCAGGGAGGAGGTGAACATGGGAGGCTCCTGCGAAGGGGATGGCGACTGGCGGCCGCACCCCAAGACACGGATCGCCCCGCGCGGCCCATGAGGGGGGGCGCCCCCGATCCCGCGCGATCTCCTGCCGCACAGGCCCCGATCGTCACGAATAGTCCTCACTCAAATACACGTTTTGGACGATCAGAAAAATGTGCGGTTCGCGGTCCCGGGTGATCCTGGACCCCCGATCGGCACGATCGGGCAGCGGGGCGGCCCCGCCGCGGCGCGGCGGGCGGGCGTCCGCCGCG
>JBEIVK010000256.1:0-5676 GCA_040373935.1 Alphaproteobacteria bacterium | reverse complement strand
GGTAGACGATGAACGCCAGGATGACCACACCCCCGAAGCGCATCGTGCGGACGGCGTACGTGCCCGACAGCCACCGGTGCGTGTCGTAGCCGGTGGGCCGCGCCGCGCGGGAGCGTGCCGTGAGGATGCCGGCGCTTACGATGTGCGCGAGCACCATTCCGAGGAGGCCAGAGCGCGCAGTCCACAGCAAGGCCGTGTTGCCCTGGAGGCTGGCCGCGTAGTGGTTGTACGCACGCTCCCCGAGGTAAATCTGGAGATTGCCGGCCATGTGGGCGAGGACGAACCCGAAAAGGGCCACCCCGCTCACCGCCATGATCACCTTCATCCCAAGGGTCGAGGTGACAAAAGTCTTGAGCCAGGACATACCTGCTCCCTAGGGCGCCGGAAGCTCACGCGCCGCGTGGCAAGGGTTCGGCCATAAGGCTTGCGGGGTGGCGGGTCAAGCCCCACGCCCCGCGAGACCCGCGAGATCGGCGGTAGGCGCGGTGGCTTCGTCGGTCCAACCTTCCACAATGCCTGACGCGCGAAGGAATGCAGACCCCGACGGCTGCGCACGCGCGGCGACGAGGGTGCGGAGGTGCTCGTTGCCTTGCACCAGCTGGCGCGTCAGGCTCGCGAGCAGCAGGCGACGCAGCGCGCGGCCGGTGGGGCCGATGTCCCGCATCCAATGCTGGAAGCCCGCGAGGTCCACCACGCCACCCCGGCAGGGGCTCAGGGCGGTGACCGTCGCCGAGCGGCGGGCGCGCTCGATGACGCCGACATGCCCGAGGAGCGTGGGCCCGGCCACCTCGTTGACGAGCCGCGGGGTGCCGCTGAGATCCTTCTTGGTGACCCGTACCGTGCCCTCCGCCAGCACGAACAGAGCGCCGCCAGGGCCGTCCTCTTCACAGAGCACCTCACCCGGGGGCAGCGTGAAGGGCGCGAGCGTGTGGAAGAGCGGCGCGAGGTCCTCCGGGGCGACATCGGCCTCGGGATGGGCGGAGAGCAGGGCCGTGGCGAGGGCGAGCGGGTTGTTCATCGGGGGGGCTCCCCCGCGGCAGCGGCGGCGTCTGAGGCGCCCGCGCCGCCGTCGAGCTCCCGCCAGGCGGCGTGGATGGCCGTGTTGGTGCTGCGAATGCGCTGGCTGAGGGTGTGGAGAAGCAGGTACTCCAGCGCCGCGACGACGGTGTTTGCGCGGCCCGCGGCGAGCACCGACGGCGCGATGCGCAGCCCCACGCTGTCCCGCCGCGCCCGGACCGTCGCCGAGCGCGGGCGGTCGGGCGCGAACAACGCCGTCTCTCCCACCATCTCCCACGGACCTGCCGCCCCGACGACCCGCTCGCCGTCTGGGGCGGGGACCGTCGCGACCAGCTCGCCGGACACCACGAGGACCGCGGTGTCTGCCGGGCTACCCATCGCGAAGACCAGCTCCCCCGCCGCCCATTCCACGGGAGGCGCTTGGCGCAGCACCCACGCGACGTCTTCGGGTGGGGCCGGCCGCCGCAGGTGCAAGCTGGCCAAGCCCTGCAGGTAGAAGCGAGCGCGGTCGACGGGGTCGAGCTGCACGAGGGCCTCGGGTGAGGCGCGAGGATAACCGGCGGCTGGGCGCGCGCGCCCGGAGGACCCATGGCCGACCGCGGGATCGTGCTTGACTTCGACGGGACCATCACCGACGCCGAGGCGGAGGGCGCGCCCTTCCGCGCCGCCTACCTCGACGACCTGGCCATGCTCGCCGGGCTCGGGCGGGAGGAGGTCGAGGCGATGGCCGTCGACATCGAGGCCGCTGTCGCCGCCAATGCCGCAGACGAGGGCTGGATTTGGGATGGGGCGATCGTCGCCCCCGCCACGGTGGACCCCTACCTCCGCATGATGCCGGTCGCGCGCCGCATCCTGGACCACGCCGGCGCCTTCACGGAGCCGACCGAGCGTGCCCGCCTGCTCGAAGGCGTGCTTTACAAGCACAACTACCGGCTCACCCGCCTCGCCTTCCGTCCGGGGGCCGCCGAGGTCCTGCCGGCCCTCGCCGCGGCCGGGGCGGTGGTCGTCACGAACAGCCACACCGAGGCCGTGCAGGAGAAAATCCGCGCCCTCGCCGCCGTGGCGGCGGCGCCCGCCCCGTTGCTCGCGCTGGCCGCTGGTGTGCGCGGCCGTACGCGAAAGTACCAGATCGACCCCTCCTGGGACGCCGTGCCGCCGAGCCTCACGCTGCCGGGCCTCGCGCGCCCGGTGCTGCTGCGCCGGCGGGCCTACTGCGAGGCGCTGGACGCCGTCCGCGCCGCGGGCGGCGGGCCCTGGAGCGATCTGGTCGTCGGCGGCGACATCTTCGAGCTGGACCTCTGCCTCCCCCTCGCGCTCGGCGCCCGCATCGTCCTCGTCACGAACCCGCACACCCCGCCCTGGGAGCGCGCCTACCTCGCCGCCCAGCCGCGAGCGGCCCTCGTGGACGGCCTGCCCGCCCTCGCCGCCGCGCTGGGCATCAGCCCGTCGTCCCCTCCCCTGACGCCGGGCTGAAGTCGCTCACCCGCACGCGCCCGTCCACCATCCGCGCGGGGCGCGTGAGGATCTTGGCCATCTTGGCCTCAAAGGCGGCGCCGAGGTCGATGTCGGCCGCGATCGCGGTGCCGAGGAGGAGGATCAGGAGATCCGCGCACTCCTCCGCGAGCGCCTCACGCCCCCGCCCTTTGGTCACCACTGCGCTGATCTCGCCAAGCTCTTCGGCCATCAAGGCCACCCGGTAGACCAGGTCCTCGCCCCCGCGGGCGCGCAAGTCGTTCTTGGCGTGAAAACCCTGGACAGCGGCCATCATGTCCAGAAAGTGCAGACCACGGCCCTTCGAAAGATCCTCCATTCTGCCTCCCGGGGCTGGGGCCCCCCTTCAGTTCATCCGCGCGGATCCGTATCGAGGCCTGAGCCCACCCCGGGCCCGGAGCCTCCGATGGCGCGCACCGCACTCGTGGTCGATGATGATCCGCTCACCCGCCAAGCCATCGTGCGCGTGTTGCGCAAACTGGGCGTGGAGACCATCCTCCAAGCGGACAACGTCACCCGCGGCATGCGGCTGCTGGACGGCCACCCGCCGTCCCTGGACCTCGTCGTGATGGACCAGCACATGCCCGGCGGCGAAGGCGTCGACACCCTGCCGGCCTTGCGCCGGCACGCCCCCGGCGCCCCGATCCTCTTCTTCTCGGGCGCCGAGCCGCCGCCGAGCCTGCTGCCCGCGCTGGAGCGCAACGAGTGCCACTGGCTCCAGAAGCCGGTCTCTGCCACGTGCTTCTCGCAGATCGTCGGCCAACTCCTGGCGGGCGACGCCCCGGCCTGACGGTCAGCGCACCCGGCCCTTCGGCCAGGGCGACCCCAACCGCCACACCTGGAAGCCGTCGGTCTCCGCGAGCTGGGCCACCTCGCGGTAGTGCTCGCTGCCCATGCGGCCCATCGGGATCGTGCGCTGCACCACCACGATGAGCGCCCCGCCCGCGACGATGCGGTGCGTGCCGCCCTCCAGCAGCCGCGCGAGCACGGAGAGGTCCCGGTCGCGGCCGCGGTGGATGGGCGGGTTCGACACGATGAGATCGAAGCGCTGGTGCGCAGGGAGCGCCCCCCAGCTCGCGCCGTTCCGGGCCTGCGCCCCGGGGACGTTCTCCCGCGCCGCCTCGACGGCGAGCGCGTCTGCATCGAGGAGCTGCACCTGCAGGCGCGGTTGCTTCTGCAAGGCGCCGAGCGCGAGCACCCCCGTCCCACACCCGAAGTCCAGCAAGGACGCGCCGGCGGGGAGCGACGGGAGCACCTCAATCAACGCCTCGCTCGCCTCATCGAGCCCGCCCCGCGCGAACATGCCGGGGTACGACACCAGCGAGACCGGCCCGCCCGGCAAGGGCACCTCCGTCACCCGGCGCCACGGCGCCAGGCCCACCCGCAAGCCCGGCAGCTCGGCCGGCCGGCGGGCCTCCCACACCCGGCAGTGCGCGCGGGCCTCCATCGCCTCCGCCGCCCCGAACACCGCGGCGATGCGCTCGCCCACGGACTTGATGCCCTCGTCGTTCGCGCCCCCCACGCGCAGCGGCGCCCCTGGCTCCAGCACGGCCGCGATCTGGTGCAGCGCAAAGTCCAGGCTGTCCTTGTCTTTGGGAAGCCGCAGCAGCGCCCCCGCGAACGGCCCCGGCGGCGGCGCCACCGCCCCGGCGGCCGTCGTGCTCGCGTGGCGCGCCCAGCGGTGCACCGGCCGGCCCTCTACGGCCAAGCCGGCGTCCAACGCGCCAGAGCGGTCCTCCACCACCAGGGCGGGGCGATCGGTGGGGAGCGGGGCGCCGGCGTGCAGCAGCACCTCGGCGACGGTGGCCTCGCGGATGGCCGGGTTCAGGACGGTGGACATGGGGCCCGGGCTAAGGCGCGCGCGCGGCGGCGGCCAGGGGGCGCGGTTAGCCGGGCGGATGCTGCACCGCTTCGTCCTCCCCGTCTCCCGCGGCCTCGAAGGCCTGCTCGCGCAAGAGCTGGTCTCCCTCGGCCTCGGCCCGGCCACCCCCGGCCACGGCATCGTCGAGATCGCCGGCCCGCTCTCCGCCGGCTACCGCGCCTGCATCGGCTCGCGCATCGCCTCTCGCGTGCTGCTCCAGCTCGCGCGCTTCCCCGGCGCCGACGCCGACGCCCTCTACCGCGGCGCCGCGCGGATCCCGTGGGAGTCCCACATCGATCCCGCCGGCACCCTTTGGGTGGACGTGGTCGGCGGCACCGAGAGCCTGCGCCACCGCCAGTACGCCGCCCGCGTCACCAAGGACGCCGTGGTGGACCGCCTGCGCACCTGGACGGGCGAACGCCCCTCCGTGGAGCGCGAGGCCCCGGACCTCCGCCTCGTCGTGCACCTCGGCGACGACGGCCACATCAACCTCCTGCTGGACCTCGCGGGCGACCCCCTGCACGAGCGCGGGGCCGGCCGCGCCGCCGGCGACGCCCCCATCAAGGAGACCCTCGCCGCCGCCCTCCTCTTCGCCGCCGGCTGGCCCGCCGCCGCCGCGCGGGGCACGCCCCTGGTCGATCCCTTCTGCGGCGCCGGCACCATCCTCCGCGAAGCCGCCGCGATGGCCCGGGATCAAGCGCCCGGCCTCGGCCGCCGCCGCTGGGGCTTCTCGCGCTGGCGCGGGCACGACGCCGCCGCCTGGGCTGCCGTGCGCACCGCCGCCCAGGCCGCCGCCGACGCCGGCCGCGGGCGCCCCCTCCACCTCTCGGGCAGCGACGAGGACGCCGCCATGCTCGCACGCGCAGCCGAAAACCTCCTCGCGGACGGCGTCGACGACGTGCGGCTCACGCGCCGCGCGGTGGACGCGTTGGTCCCGCCGCGCGGGGCGGACGGGCCCGGACTGCTCGTCACCAACCCGCCCTACGGCGAGCGCCTCGGCAGCCCCGAGGCGGCGGCCGCGCTGCACCGCACCTTCGGAGACCGCCTGAAGCTCACCTTCGACGGCTGGACGGCCTGGGTGGTGACGGCGGTGGACCGCGTGGGAGACCTCGGGCTGCGCCCGGCCCGCCGGATGCCCGCCTGGAACGGCCCGCTGGAGGTGCGTTTCGTGGAGATCCCCATCCGCGGGCGCAACCCGCGCGTCTCACCGGCCGCGGGAAGCGAGGGCTGACGGGCGCCTGCCCGGCCGTGCCGGCCGGGCACCGCGGCTCGCCGCCGGGTCGCGGCGCGCCGGGCGGCGCCGCCGC
>JBEIVK010000337.1:0-4798 GCA_040373935.1 Alphaproteobacteria bacterium | reverse complement strand
CGGCGCGCGGGCCGGCCCGCCCCCGGCACGCGGGGCCTGCCCGTTGAGGGCGGCGGCGGTCTGCGGGCCGACCCAGCCGTCCACCTCCAGGCCCTTGCGCTTCTGGAAGTCGCGCACGGCGGTCTCGGTCTGCGGGCCGAAGTACCCGGTGACGGGAAGCGACGCGCCGTGCTGGTTGAGCAGCGCCTGGAGCGTCTTGACGCGCCCGCCCGACTGCCCAAAGCGGATGGACGGGTCTCCCGTGATGTAGGTGGCGGCCTCTTTGTTGTTCGTGTGGGCGTCTCGGGCCGGCCGGTTGAGGGCCGTGACCGTCTCGCCCCCCGCGATGCCGTCGACATCCAGCCCGTTCTTGGCCTGGAACGTGCGCACGGCGGCCTCAGTCTGCGGGCCGAAGAAGCCCGTGCCCGACAGCGTGGCGCCGTGGAGATTGAGGAGGGTCTGCAGGCGTTCCACCTGCGGGCCGGAGTCGCCGCGCTGGAGCGGCGGGCGCCCCGTGATCGTCCGCACCGAGCCGGCGGAGCCGTGGCGGTGGATCTCTGCGCGCCCGCCGGCGGCGGGCTTGAGCGAAGGCGCGGCCCCGCGCGCGCCGCCGGCGACCCAGCGCCCAAAGGCCTTGCCCGAGGCGTCGGCGCTGCGCTCGCCGGGATCGCCGGGCTGGTCGACGAGGGAGGTGGGCGCGGCGGCCGGGGCCAGCGCGTGAGCGACCTCGTGGGCGGCGCGCTCGGCGCCCGCGGCGTCGTCCAGGGTGAGGGAGAGGGAGGGGTCGAAGCTCAGCGCCGTGCCCTCGGCCCACGCGTCGGCGCCGAGCCCGGCCCCCGCGCCGCTGGTGCTGGCGGTGAGGTGATCGATCGGCCGGCCGAAGGCCTGCGAGAGCGCCGCGTTGAGCCGGCCGTCCCCGAAGGGGCCGCGCGCCCGCAACCCCTCTTGCTGGGCGGCGTTTCCGGCGCCGCGCGGCTTGCTGCCCGCCTTGCCGGATCGCGGCGCCTCCGCGGGCCCCTCGACGGCGGGGGCGCTGGACTGCGGGGCGCGGGCGGTGGCGTGGGCGGCCATGGCTTCTCCGAGACACAAGTCTACGCCGGGCGCACACGTCTCGGGGCATCACCGTGGTTGCACGGAGGGGCGCCGCTGTTTTAGGGCTGGAGATCGGCGCTGTCGCGCGGGAGCAGGCGGAAGGACTCGAACCCATAGGTGACCGGCCCGATGGCGCGCCCCCACGCGGTGCCGGTGGCCGCCCAGTCGGTGAAGGTGTCGTCGATCAGAAGGCCCGCGTAGTTGGTGGGCGCCGCGCCGTAGCCGTCGGCCTCGCCGGTGGTGGCCAGGCCGTCGACCGAGACGAGGACGCCCTCGTAGGGCTCCCAGTCGGCCGGTGCGGCGGACAGCGCGGTGATGAACGGCTCCGCCGTGGTGCCGGTCGGCGTGACCTCGGCGACGTCTGCCACCACGATCTCGGTGAGCCCGTAGTACTCGGTCACGGTGCCGATGACGTCCAGCACGTCGCCCGCGTCCACCGCCAGCGTCGACCCGGCCGGCAGATACACGAGCACGCCCGACCACGCGCCGCCTCCCGGCGCTTGCACGAAGAGGTCCCGGTCGCCGGCGGCCACGGCGTTGACCGCCACGACCCCCGTGAGGCGCACGCGGCCGGTCACGCCGTCTTGCTGCACCGCGGCGACCGTCGTGTCCGTCGGCTCCGGGGTGGTCCCGCCGACGAAGTCGTCAGGGCTGCGCGGGATGATCTTGTAGGTGCCGTACGAGTAGGCGACGAGCCCCGTCACCGCGTCGAAGGTGGCGCCCGGCGTCACCGCGAGATCGGCGATCCAGTCGTCGAGGTGAATGTCCCAGCTCGTCTCCACTTCGCCGTAGTCCGCCAGCGCGGTGATCTCCACGCCCTGCAGCGTCACCAGCCCGCCCTCGTAGGGCTCCCAGTCGGCCGGCGGCGCGGCCAGCACCTCGGCCACCACGTCGGCCGTCGCGCCCGTCGCGGCCACCGCATCCGCGCTGTCCACCGTGACCTCGGTGAAGTCGTAGTACTCCACCGCGCTGCCGCGCACGTCCACCACGTCGCCCACCGTGAGGGCCGGCAGCGCCACGCCCTCCCGCGCGAACAGGTACACGCCGCTCCACGCGCCGCCGCCGGCGTCCTGCACGAAGTAGCCGCCGTCCGCCGTCGGGCCGCCCGTCACGACCGCGCCGGCCAGCTCGACGCCCCCGAGCGTGCCGCCCTCCTGGATGTCGCGCACGCTCACCACGCAGCCCTCGCCGGGTGTGCGCCCCGCGAAGTCCGCGGCGTCCCGCGGCCACAGGCGGTACGTCTCGAAGTTGTAGGCGATGGCCCCCACGATCGCGGAGAAGGCGTCCCCGCGGCCGGCGTCGTACACGAAGAGGCCGTCGTCCAGCACCAGGCCGCCGGCCGACAGCGCGGCTTCGCCGTACTGGTTGGGGCAGTCGGCCACCGACACGCCCTCCACCGACACCAGCACGCCCTCCCAGGGCTCCCAGTCCGCCGTGTCCGCCGGTACGGCTTGCGGCACCGCTTCCCCGCGGCCCGTGAGCCGCACGCCGTCCGGGCTCGTCACCGTGAGCTCCGAGAAGTCGTAGTACTCGACGTATTGCCCCGAGACGCTCACCTCGTCGCCCACGGACAGGAAGAGATCCGGGAAGGACCCCTGAAGGAACACGTACACGCCGCTGTGCGGCCCGCCCTCCGGCGCCTGGACGAAGAAGCCCTCCCCGTCGAGGGTGAAGCCCGTCGTCACCACCAGGCCGTCGAGCGACACCATCGCGCCGTCCTCGACGCGGCCCTGTTGGAGATCATAGACGGTGACCGCGCCCTCCGGGCCGGTGCCCCCGGTGTCGTCGCCGCTGGGCTTCGGCGTGAGGCAGGCGGCGAGGCCCAGCACGGGCAGCAGGCGGAGGACGGTCGTCGGCATCGTGGTTCCCCGGGGCTTCGCGGACAGGGGCTCGTTGTAGAAGGAGGGCGCGGCAGTGGCAAGTGAAGCGTTGGTGACGGAGGGGTTGACCCGGCGTTTTGGCGCCCGCACGGCCGTGAACGGCCTGTCTCTGCGCGTGCTGGAGGGGGACGTCTACGGCTTCCTCGGGCCGAACGGCGCCGGCAAGACGACGGCGATCCGCTGCATCCTCGGGCTCATCGCCAAGGACGCCGGCTCGGTGCGCATCTTTGGCGAGTCCGACCCGGTGGCGGCCCGCCGGCACGTCGGCGCGATGGTCGAGACGCCCGCCTTCCACACCTGGATGTCGGGGCGAGACAACCTGCGGCGCGCCGCCGATTTTGCGGGCCAGGGCGACGCCGCGGACATCACCCGCGCGCTCGGCCTCGTGGGCCTCGCCGCCCGCGCCGATGAGCCGGTGCGGACCTACTCCCTCGGCATGCGCCAGCGCCTCGGCATCGCCCGCGCCCTGGTCGGGCGCCCGCGTCTCCTCATCCTCGACGAGCCCACCAACGGCCTGGACCCGCGCGGCATGAAGGAGGTGCGCGACGTGCTCGCCCACCTCGCCCGCACCGAGAAGCTCACCATCTTCATCTCGTCGCACCTCCTCTCGGAGATCGAGGCGCTCTGCGAGCGCGTGGGCATCGTGCAGGACGGGACGATGGTCGCCGAGGGCACCGTGCGCGAGCTGGTCGCCGGCAAGGGCGCCGTCGCCGAGGTCGACATCGGCGCGCCCGACGCCTCCGCGCTCGGGGCCGCGCTCGGGCGCATCGCTGGCGTGCGTGTCGTGGGCGAGGGCGAAGACGGCCGCGTGCGGGTCGCGCTGGAAGGCATCGCCGTGCCGGCCCTCGCCCGCGCGTTGCTCGGCGCCGGCGTCGACGTCGAGGCCCTCGTCCCCGTGCAGCGCAGCCTCGAAGACCTCTTCCTCGCGATCACCCGCAAGGAGCTCACCTGATGGTCCCGCACTTTCCCCTCCTCGTCCTGGCCGAGCTGCGGGCCGTCTTCGGGCGGGCCAGCGGCAAGGGCGCCCTCGCGCTCGCCGCCCTCATCCCCGCCGTCGCCCTCTACGCCATGCACCTCGCGCAGGCCCAGGCCGCCGAGGCCCAGGTCAACGGCCTGCCCCTCTCGCAGATGCTCGACGCGTCCTGGCGCGGCGTCGCCGACTGGTCGCTCACCGGGCGCAACTTCTTTTTGCTCCCGCTGCTGCTCGTGCTCTCTGCCGCCGCCACCTCCGCCGGCGAGCTCGCCGACAACACCCTCCGGGAGGCGCTCACCCGGCCGGTCTCCCGGCTCAGCGTGCTGCTCGCCAAGCTCATCGCCCTCGCCGCGCTGAGCGCCAGCACCCTCGTCCTCACGCTCCTGCCCGCCATCGCAGGGGGCGCCGCCCTCTTCGCCACCGACACCCCCATCGGCCCCGTCGCGCTCGGCTACGCCGCCAGCTTCCTGTCGGACCTCGGCCTCATCGCCCTCACGCTGCTGGCCGGCGTCCTCATCCGCAACGTCGGCGGCGTCGTCGTCAGCGTCATCCTGTTCCTGCTCGTCGACAAGGCCATCGGCCTCGCCCTCAAGGGCCTCGGCGTGCTCGGCGTCGAAGGCGCCCGCACCGCCGCGCGCTTCCTCCCCGGCACCGCCCTCGCCTGCTGGGAGGGCTGGAAGGTCGAAGGCGCCGAGACCTGGCCCCTCGAGCCCTTCGTCGGCCTCGCCGCCCTCTTCGCCCTCGGCATCGGCGGCGCCCTCGCCCGCTTCACCCGCATGGACGTGCCCTAAGCGCGCTTCATGCCGCGCCGGGCGCCCCGCCGGCCGGGCGGCCGGCGGCGGCCCCCCTCTGCGCTCGCGGCGGAGCCGCTCGG